>JBDRKQ010000033.1:0-27399 GCA_043813895.1 Planctomycetota bacterium | reverse complement strand
CAGCGGCTATGGCTTGCTCGAAGCGGCAGGCGCCTTGCCTCCTCCGGACGTCTTGTATGCGACATCCATCCGCCGAATGACCTCATCGGTGATGTCGGCTTCAGGCGCGTGCCAGAAGACGGATCGTTCCTGGATCAGCCGGTGGAGGGCCTGGACGTTGGGAGCCACTTCAGAGGGCTTGAAGTCGATCCGCTGGACCACCGTGATGTAGCCCCGCTCAGCGGCAAGCCCGGCTACGACGCTTTGGGCCTTGTTGTAGAGCAGCTCCGTCCACTCGAACTTGCGGCGCTCGATGTCCTCCTGTTTGTACTTGAGCCAGACGTTCGCCTCGATGTTGAGGCGGAGCAGCTCTTTCCGGCGGGTTTCGTAATCGGACGTGCCGGGCTCGAAGGCGGTGAGTTCCTTCTGTTTCTGCTCGATTCGCGCCTGCCTTTGCTCGGCTTCCTGTTTGGTCTCGTTACCCTCCTGATTGAGTCTCGCGTTGAGGGATTTGATCTCATCGCACTCAGCGAAGATTCTGACGAGATCGATGACGGCAACCTGATCGGTGGCTGCGACCGGCGGTGCGGTGGGGTTATCGCTGTCCGCGTTTTGGGCTAGGGCCAGGGCGGCGATCCCCACCATACCCGCGAAGGCGAGGCTGAGAATGCTGCGATTCATGCTGAAGTTCTCCATGTAGCAGGTCAAGAAATCGAACACGGTCATCCGGCATTGTCTCTCCAGCTTGGTGAAACGCAAGCAGAGGCGGGCATTTGCCCGGTAATCCCGGTGTGGAACGTCAACTCGGGGGGGTCTGGCACCGATACACGGACTGAGGCGCGGCATCGACGTGTGTGGTTGATGGCCCGGGGTGGGCGGGATTCGACGCGCCATGGCGGTTGCGGCGACACCGGTGCCGGACTGTCCGTCTGACGGAGCAGAGCCTGCGTTGCCGCGATCCGGCGGCAACGAGCGGGACTGGAGGTGTCACATCTGTGGCACATACTAAAAAGGCAGGGCCGAGGTGAGGCTCGCGAGATTAACACAAGCTGATGGCGTCGTCGCGCGTCTGGGAGATCGTCTCTCGGACGCGACAACGACCGAGCGCATGTTATCGGGTTGTGAGCCGGCTTCGCGAGACCGCCGGATGTGGACTGCCGCCACACCGGCGATGCCGACACACGATGAGCTGGCTGATCGGCTGGACCGGGCCAGGGCGGTGATCGAGGAATACCTGGTGGCCGGCGCGCTTGACTTGCCGGTGGTCCCGGTCGCGCGATCCGGTTCGATCGAGTTATTCTACGACTCGATCGCCGACGACTTTGATCGGCTGATGAACGGGTACGACCTGGAGCGGCGTGTCGAGACGGTTTTCGACGTCCTGTTGAAGCCATACGACCTGCGGGGCCGAACGCTGCTGGACGCGGGGTGCGGCACGGGCTGGTTTAGCCGTCGCGCGTGCGATCGCGGTGCGGACGTGACAGCGTTGGACATCGGACCCAAGCTGTTGAGTCAGGTTCGGCGGAAGTGCAAGGCCAAGACCGTGCAGGGAGACGTGCTCGATCTCCAGTTTGCGAATGATGCTTTCGATGTCGTGGTGTCGTCGGAGTGCATCGAGCACACGCGCGACCCGCGACAGGCGGTCCGCGAGTTGATTCGCGTTTGCCGTCCCGGCGGGCTGCTGGTCGTGACGTGCCCGAACCACTTCTGGTATTGGCTTTGCGCGATGGCGAATCGGCTGCATCTTCGCCCTTATGAGGGGATTGAAAATTGGCCCCGTTGGTCGGACCTCCGGGATTGGGTCGAAGCCGAGAATGCACACGTCATCGAGCAGCGCGGCATTCATCTGTTGCCGTTCCAGGTGTCGCTCCTGCACCCTCTTCTGAAGTTTCTGGATCGGTTCGGCCGCCTGCACGGGCGGTTTTGTGTGAATCAGGCACTGCTGGCCACGAAGCCATGCTGACCACGCGTTCACGAGCTTACGTTTGGCCGACGCTACTCCTGCTGGGCGCCGGCTACGCCCTGGCGAACGGGCTGGGTTATGCCTGCGGGAATCTCCGTCAGTACCTCCTGCACGGCCTGCACGGGCTCGATCCCGGTTTCCTTGCGGCGGATTGGTTCACGACGCAGACCCGAGCACATCACGCGGCGTTCAACCTGGCGGTGGTAATCACGGGCGAAGTGATGCGCCTCGATGTCGCCTTCGCAGTGGCAAACGCGATCTTCGGGACCGTTTTCGTCGTCTGCATCTACGAGTTGGCGGCACGGTACTATCGCCGGCCCATCGTTGTCGCCGCGCTGGCGGTGTTCATCTACTACTTTACCAGCCGGGAGATGATCGGCTGGTCGGCGATCACGAGCGCGTACTTTCAGCCGTCCACGATCGGGGCCGTGGGGATGTTGGCCGGGCTGGTCTGTCTGATTCGCCGGCGTTACAGGACCGCGGGGATGGTCCTCTTCGTCGCCGCGTTGTTCCATGTGAACTACATGGTGTGGATCGTGGCCGTTGTGGGGGTGGTCGTTCTTCTCAACGCAAAGCGACTCGGTCGGCGGTCCGTGATGTACCTTGTCGCGCCCGTCAGCGTGGCCGCTGTTTACCACCTGCCGTTCCTGCTCGAAGGGCGATTGGGGGAGCAAGCAGCCTATGTGACGCAGGCTTCGTGGATCCTGCATGACGTGTACATGCCGTGTCATTCCAGGCCTCTCACGTGGGGCGCCGAGCCGTTCGTCCGGTTTGCATGCCTCGTGTCGGCGGGGCTGTTGGCGGCGTCGTTCGTCAAGCCTGCCTGGCGGCACGATCCGTTGGCCCGCTCGATACTTGCGACGCTCATCGGGATTGTCGGCGTCGGTCTGGCTCTGACGACCGTGGTGCAGGTGGATACAGTGGCACTGCTGTTCCCCTATCGGCTCGCGCCGTTCCTGGTTCTTGCCGCCGATCTTGCGGTGGCCGGCGCTGTAGTGACGACCTCGCAATTGCGCGTGCTTGCATTGTGGAGGACGCTGCTCCTCTGGGGCGTGCTGGCTGTCCTGCTGTGGGGCGGCGGCTTCGGTACGTACGGTCTGTTGTGCGTGGGCGTCTTTGCGGTCGCGCTTCTGACGACGCGGCTGGCCAGAGAGAGGAACGTCAGCTTCGCCGTGATGGCGATGGCGATCGTGGGTTTGGCATTCCTGCTCCACTGTTGTGGCGCCGGGCTCGGCAGTCTGGCGTTCGTCGGCCTGTTCGGAGCGGGCGCGATGTGCTGGCGACTGGTACGCGGCACCGTCAAGCATCTTAGACGGCGGCCGGGCATGTTATTGGCGAGTGGCGTCGCGGTACCGCTCGCCGTTGGTGTGCTCCTGATGCGCATCGGTTCGACGCGGAAGGACTTGCTCGGGCCACCGCCGTCCGTGGATGAGCAGTTGTTGTACGCATGGTGCAATGGGCGGACCGCGAGCGAGGACGCCTTCATCCTACCGCCGATCCTGGGCGGGTTTCGGCTGGGTGCGCAGCGGGCCGTCGTCGTCGATTGGAAGTGCATGCCGATCTTGCCTGAGGATACCGTGGAGTGGTATCGGCGGCTTGCGGCGGTCTGCGGGGGGGAGTTCGCGACCCTCGGTGAGGCAAACGCGGGCTATACCGAGCTGGACACCGCTCGGGCGGCGCTGCTCGCACGCCGCTATCACGCGCGCTACGTGATTACTTACGGCGCACAACACGAGGGCGACTTGTCGGCGCTAGCGTGTGTCTATCGAAACCCGACGTTCGCCGTGTACGACGTGCCCCCTCTGCAGAGGCTCGATAAGGCCGTCGTGGATGCCGGGGACGATTGCGGAGAGCACTGAGAGGCGGCCGTTCTTGACGATGCTCATGAATGAGCCAGGGAGCTTCTGCGGCACGGGCACCCAAGCCGATGACCCCGCTACCGAAACGGCGGCGCCACCAGATTCTCTGAATGCGTTTGAATGCACCGGTCTTTCCGGGCTACCGACGTGCTTCGCGCAGGCGGGCTTCCTGGTCGAAGACCAGGTACTTCATGGCGAGTCGCCAGTCGTCGAGCGCGTTTCTCGATGCGGTTGTTGCAGTCTTGATCGCGACGTGGCGCAGCCTTGTTTCTTCGAATAGGATTCTTAGCTGAGCCTGCTGAGCCGGTGGAAGGGCGTCGATCGTATGCTCCAACTCGGCGAGCCTGGCTGTGTATGTTTCTTCCGCCATCGTTGATTCCCCCCGACGTTTGCAGTCACGTTGCCGCTCCCCATATTCAAGTCTACGGTGTCAGGACGCGTGATGTCCAACGATCCGTTTTCCACGCTGCGTCCCGATCGTGAGAGGGCGGATTATGGCACGCGCGTCCTCACGGGTGCCGATCGTGTCGTCCGATAGCTGGGTTGGAGTAGTTAACGACTGTGTGAGGCACAGGGAAGAATGTTTTCTTTCAGCCCATGATGATGTCGAAGTAGAGGGCGCTGTAGGCGAGGCAGGCGAGCGTTAGGGGTGGACCGTAACGGCCCTGCGGCAGGTACGGGGCAATGACAAGCAGCCAGATCGGGATGAAGTCGAGCGAGTACCTGTAGTAACCCGCTCCGACCGCGCCGGTCGTGTGGTATCCCATCAGGCCGAGCATGACGGCGAAAGACGCCAGCATGAGGGCACGCCGGCACGGCTCGCGCCACCACCGCCGCCAGGTCAGGAGAACGGCGAGAAGCAGGGGGCTCGTGAGCCAGATGCTGCCGCCGTCCGTCTCACCAGTCGCAGCGTACAGGGTGCCGCCGCGGATGTCCCAGGCGGGAAAGCAGACGTGCATGGCCTTTGCGTGCCGGAGGAAGTAGCGAGGTCCGTAGAACTGCTCGCGCGCGTCGCGGGCGATCCGGTCTTCCCGACCATCGTAGAGGCGTTGGTAGCCGGTCTCGAAAGGGCTGCCGAACTTCAGCGTGTTGAGGGTCATCGGGACCGCCGCGACGAAAAGAACGCCGAGCAGGACGCCGTAGAACGCGCGTCGCGGGCGATGCGTTCGTGGTGGCGAGGAGATTCGGCCCATCTCGGTTGACGTTGCGGACGGGGCTTCTTGATGTTTCTCCGGAACGAGTTGATCGCTACCGCGCCAAGCCAGCCAAAGAAGGGGGACTGCATAGAGGCACGTCATCTGTCGCGACCATGCGGCCAGGCAAAGTCCGATGATCGAAGGCCAGAGGCGTCGCCGGCCGAGTAGATCGCCGCCGAGCAGCAGCAGGCCTGAGACGGCAAGGGCATGGTTGATCTCGTACAGGCTGCCCCTCCCGCATATCCACAAGAGCGGCAGCAGGCTGGTGCCGGTGATGAGATACGCCGTGAGGACGGCTGACCACTGCGGCGACTTGACGACCGTGCGGAACGCCCAGTAGCCGAGGAACGGGAGCGGGAGTGCCACCATGGCGACATACAGCGGCGGGTAGAACTGTTCCGGCGGTGCGCCCAGCCAACCGCTGACGGCCGTGCCGACGTACGCGAGGACGACGAACGCGAGGCCGACGATGTTGTAGCGTTCGCCGTTGACTTCGACGTCCTCGTAGAAAGCCCGATCGAGGCAGAGCGTTCCCCTGTGCCATGCCAGGGCCTCCGCGAGTGCGGTGTTTCCTTCCGGCGTGACGCGCCAAGTCGAGAGATGGATCTTGTCGCCGACCACGAGATACAGGCCGGCGAGCATGAGCACGAGACATCCCCAGACCTGCCAACGCGGTGTACCATCGGTCGGCGAGAGCTTGTTGTTCTGCGGGGCGGACATGGTGGGATTATACGGTCAAACCTGGGTAGGGCGCGTCCGGGACGCACTTTCCTTACGAATACGACAGCGTTCGATCGTTCCCAGACAGAAGAGCCGCGGGCTTCAGCCCGCGCGGCCGTTCGAAGATGTGAACGTCTTCGCGCCGAGAGCAACCGCGCGGACTGAAGTCCGCGGCTCCTCGACCGCGCCCGGACTATTGCACCGTGCAGATGATCGTCTTCATCTTCTGGTCTTCGAAGTTGAGTTCAAAGCCCTCGAAGGACAGCTCGACCATGTTTTCGAGGAAGGTCTCGGCGGTCATGTTCGTGACGACGGTGTACTTGACCGTGCCTTTGAGGCCTTCCTTGGTCACTTCCTCGACGCCGTCAATCTGGGCGAGGGCCTTCTTGATCTGAATCGCCTGCTTGACGTCGGTGACATTTCGCACCTCGACGATGATGTCGCCGCCGCCGCCCATCGTGCCGCGCGTCCACGCCTCGAGCAGGTCAAAGACGCTGGCGTCCGCGAGCAGTGCGCCGCTTTTCTCGAGTGCCTTGCGGCCGCCGGGAGGGCCGGCCACGCGCGAGCCGCCACGGGTGCCGACCATCGTGTTCGAGAAGATGGCGTCGGCGGTCTCGGTCCAGAAGCCCTGGATCGTGACGTCGGTCTCCCACATGCACAGGTCGATGCCTGCGGCCGTGGTTCGCTGCGGGCCGGAAGCCCTGGACTGGCCCTTGATGTAGATCGCGGCCCCGTAGCTGCTGGCAAGGGCCTTGAGCGTGGCGGTATCGTCCTCTGCAGCGGCGATCTCGGCCTTCTTCTGATCGATCTCCTTCATTTGCCCGGGATTGACGAGCTTGAATCCGAGCTTCAGCAGCTTCCGTTCGATTCGCGTGCCGAGGACACTGGATCGCTGAACGATCTCACGGCTGCCTTCGGGGCGTTCGAGGTCGTGGATGACCTCGGTGAAGATGATCATGATCTTGGGGCGGCCGAGTTGTTTGAGCAGGATCGCGACTTCTCCCCATGTGGCGTCGATGAGCTTCTTGCTGACCTTGGCCTCGATCTCGACCGTGTAGATGCCCTGGCTTTCGCTTCCGCTGAGGACCTTGTAGTCCTTGACCAAGCCGGTTGCTCTGGAGAGGACGATGTCGTACTCCAGCGCGAAGTCTTTGGTCTGAGACTTGCTCACGATCTCGTTCTTGCCGCCTTTCTCGAGGGCGTTTCGCAGGGCGTCCTTGACGGCGGCATCCTTGTCGATGCCCTGGCCATTGACCTTGACGACCACGATATCGTCGTCGGCCGTGACGGAGTCGGCGGAGCAAAGGACGACCGCGCATGCGACGGCGCAAATGACGACTAGCGTTCGGTGATTGAATACTGGCTTCATGGGAACTCTCCGGTTGAGTCTTCTTGTGGATCAAGCCTCCTGTGCGGGTTTGGATTCTGCGAGCTTGGAGGCCGGGCGTCAAGTGAGAGGATGAGAATGTGTGGGTTTGTTTCCGGCGGGCGTGCCGTTAGAATATCGGCCGTCGCAACGGCAGGAGAACGAGAGATGCCCTATGACGAGATCGCGTTTGAGGCGGAAGCCGCCATGGAGAAGGCGGTGGATTTCCTGAAGAAGGAGTACCGGGGCGTCCGAACGGGACGCGCCTCGCCCGGGCTACTGGACAATGTGAAGATCAAGGTGGCCGCCTACGGCGGCGCTCCGATGGACCTCAAGTCTCTCGCGACGGTGAGTGCGCCTGACGCGACCTTGCTTGTCGTCAAACCGTTCGACCCGAGCACGCTGAAGGAGATCGAGCGCGGCCTGCAAGAGGCGGAGTTGGGCATCAACCCCCAGAGCGACGGGAAGGTGATCCGCCTGCCGGTGCCCCCGTTGTCAGGGGAGCGTCGGAAGGAGATTGCCTCGCAGGTGAAGAAGATGGGCGAGGCGCAGAAGATCGTGTTGCGGAACGCCCGCCGGGAGGCGATTCAGCAGATCGACGCCGAGAAGAAATCCGGCGACCTGCCCGAGGACGACGCGAAACGCGGTCACGAGGAGATGGACAAGCTCACGAAGAAGTACGAGAAGACCCTGGACGATCTGATGACCG
The DNA here is from genome assembly GCA_043813895.1 of Planctomycetota bacterium. Classification (GTDB taxonomy): domain Bacteria; phylum Planctomycetota; class Phycisphaerae; order UBA1845; family UTPLA1; genus CAZTAR01. The sequence goes on along the minus strand of JBDRKQ010000033.1, from coordinate 19,607 downwards.
CCAAGGTGAAGGAAGTGACGGAGCTGTAAGCGCTGCGCGCGAGTGTGCCACTGGCAGCTCGCCCACCAGTGGCACGCATACACGCTCGCAGGGTGGCAGCCCCATGCTTTGCCGAGAATCCCTTCTCGGCACCGGTCTGAGGGCCGAGAGAGGATTCTCGGCAAAGCGACAAATCCCTGCCGGCGACTTAGAGTTCTTCGCCTTCGGCGTCGTTGTCGTCGTCACCGTCGTCGTCGACTTCTACCGTGGTGTTTTTGCTGTTTCCCTTGGCGATTGCCATCACCTTCTTGAAACGCGGGTCGTCTCGGATGTTGTCGAGATCCGAATCCGTCTTCATAAGTCGGACGAGTTCTCCGCTGGGGGTCATGCCCTTGCGAGCTGCCTGGAAGAGGTAGTCGAAGGCCTTGTCGTTCTCGCCCAGGAGTGAGTACACGCAGGCGACGTTGTAGTTCGTGAGGCCGATATCCGCGATCTTGCGGGCCTTGAGCGTGTACTTGAGGGCCTTGTCGTAGTCCTTGGCCGCGATGGCCTTGATGGCCTTGCTGGTGAGGCTCCCGATATTGCCATTGTCCCCGTTGTCCTCATCGTCCCCGCGCGACCTGCCTTGGGCTTTCTCCTTTGCGACCGTTGCCGCCGCTCCGGAGAGCGCCTCCAACATCGGGGCGTATCGTTCGAGCGCTTTGTTGACGTTCGGCAGGCCGGTCAGCGCGACCTTCAGCGTCATCTGGTTGGGCGACTGGCCGAGCCCGAACCATGTGACGGTGTCCGAACAGAGGTCGGCTGCGTGGCCTGCAATCATGGCGGCGATCGGATCACCGGAATCCGCGGCGACCTTGGCCAGCCGTCCGAGATGTGCCACAAACATGACACTGCTGTCTTCGGGCAGGCGGTCGATCACATCGGACATGACTGCATCGGTGAGGACGGACTTCTCACTGCCGTGGGCTCTGATCGAGGCCTTGATGGCGGTTCGCGAGGCGCCGATGGCGATGCAGTTGTCCAGCCGGCTCAGATAGATCCTACCGAATTCCGGGATCATGTAGGCCGTCACAGGCGTCGAGCCGATTTCCATCTTCTTGGGCGGAACGGGCTCCTTGCCCGCAACGAGCCCGGGTAGCGAAAGGAACTGGTCCCAGAGCGCTTCGGACTTCTGCGCGTCGTTGACGGCGAAGACGATGCCGATATTGGGAATCACGGGGGGGCCGCCATTGCCTGTGGGCTTGGCCATGCGGCCGGGGACGACAAACGCGCTGAACTCCCGGATGTTCCAGAAGATCTCGCGGCCGATGTCGAAGCCGGTGATGCCGGCGTTCTGCGTGCCGGACCTGGCCGTGTCGGAGGCAACCTGTGCGAGGGCCGGATTGAGTCCGAGTCCGAAGAACGCCGCGGCGTTCGGCGGGACGCACGCGAGAGAACCGCGACTCATCGGGGGCAGGCGCAGCATGTTGTACGCGAGGCTCCGGTGGTCATCGGCTAGGCGCACCGAGAATTGCAGGCCGAGCGTTCCCTCGTGGATGCCGGCGGAGAAAGTCGCCCACCGAAGGCTGTCGAGGTCGGCGATTGTGTTGGCGGTGGCAAAGTCGCGGAGATCGTGTTCGCTCAGATTCGCCTTGACGATCTTGAGGACGGCCTGGAGATCGGCGTAGGCGAAGAGGGTGGAGCCGGTCCTCTCCTCGACGGCATCCGCGAGGTCCTCCCGGGTGGCCAGAGAAGAAACGTCGGGGTCGAGAAGACGGCTGACAGCGCCGTCGACGAGGTCCCGACTGGTTCCGACGATGAACAGGGCCTCAGTGAGGACGCCCGTGAGCCGACCGACTTCCGGCACGTTCGCACCGAAGGTTGGCATCCCTCGGATCTTCTCCGTAATCGGGCTGAACTGGAACGCGGTCTCGAGGACGCCGCGTAACAGATCGGTGTCGCCGTGGTGGATGACCAGGACGCCTGACGGCGGACCTCCCTCCAGATCGAAGTCGGTGACGGCCGCGGCGGCGCCGCCGAAACCGTTGAGCGCGTCGAAGATGGCGGGACTGATGACGATTTCCTTCGGGATGTGGAACGGCAAGTTCGACTCGGCGCTGGGCCTCTGTGCGAGCACCTCCTGGATGGACTTGCCGGTGAGGCCGAGCATGCCTGCGAACTTCTCGACGATCTCGCCCGGCCGGTTCAACTCGACATAGAAGACCGCATCCTGGGGCATGAGTGCGGAGAAGTTCTCGGCGGCCAGATGGTCGCGACAGCGGTTGGCGCCTGCCTGGGCGGCCGATCGGACATCCTCGCTAGGCTCGCCTTCAAGCACCTCTTGGTAGAGGGTCCTGGCTGCGGCGTAGCCATCGAGTTCGTGTTCGAGGTAGTAGGCCTTGTAGAGATCGCTTGGCGTGCGGCGGTCCAGGGCGGCGAAGGCCGGCGGGACGCCGATCGCGACGACCAACAGGGCGACGACGGGAAAGCAGAATCGACTTCGGCGGGACATGGTGAGACCTCCTGCATCTGACGTTTAAGAATCGCCATCCGAGACTGATACTAGCATGACGGCCCGCGGCCCGGCGGATGACGCAACCAAGGCTCCAGAGCGGGTATTGCGAGATCGGTCGGGATTATTTCCCACATGAGAAAACGCTGTCGGGAGCCGGGTCTCACTGCGAAACGATGACGCTTCGACCGCATTAGCCCCCGGGATTGCATCAGGGGCGGAGGATATGCCCCCTCGCAGCGGGTGATACAATGCGGCCGTGGACGCACGACCGGAGACGGAGAGTCGATCGGGGGGAAACGCCGGCAGGCCGGCAGGCGGAGTTGCGCCCGGATTCGCGTCCGGAACCTCCCGGCGAGGGTCGATCATCGCTTTGGCGTTCGGGGCTGTGGCGGTCGCCCACGTCATTGCGACCCGTCTGAGCTGGTCCGGAATTCCGTTGCAGACCGACACCGGGATGTGGGCCTACATTGGCGGTCGGCTTCTCGACGGGGCCAGGCTCTACGTGGATCTCTGGGAGAGCAAGCCGCCGGGCATCTACTACGTCTTTGCGTGCGTCGAGTGGGTTTTTGGCAGGGGAGGGGACCGCGCCCTGCTGTGGCTGGATGCCGTCGTGAGTCTGGCGGTGTTTGGTCTGACCTACAGGGTCGCGCGGCGCTTCGCATCTCGCACGGCGGCAGCCGGGGCGGTGATGCTCCTGAGCGTCGTGTTTTGTCACCGGATACTCGCGGATTGGGGGGACAACGTCGAGAAGTTCGTGGCGTTGTTCGAGCTGCTTGCCTGTTGGTATGTGCTCCGCGCGATGGACGCTGGCACCCCGTGTGGCACCGGCGTCTCGCCGGTGGCATCACAGGCGGAACGCCTGTGCGGCACCTTGGTTGCCCGCGAAGGCCGAGCTGTGCCACACTGGCTGGCGGCGGGGGCGTGCTGCGGCTTGGCCGGGCTGTTCAAGCAGACGGGCATTCTGTTCCTTGTGGCGGCGGTGCTGGCGGTCGTTGGTGGGGGGCTGAGGCGGCGCGAACCTGCCGGGTCTGTTGGCGGGCGGGTCGGGTTGCTCGTTGGCGGCGTGGCGATCGTCTGGCTGCCGGTCTTGGCGTGGATGTGGGCGACCGGCATCCTTGCGGGCTTCTGGGAGCAAGCGGTGTGTTACGACTTGGTTCGCGTGGGCCCGGGAGGCCTGGAGCGATCGCGTTTGTTGCAGCCGGAGCACTGGTCAGCGGTCGGGTTCACGCTGTATCTCGTGCTGGTCCTCTTTGGGCCCGCGATGGTCGGAACCGCGTACTATGTTTGGCGCCGGGCGGTGGGGGCGTCATCGGCCTCCGGCGATATCGCGAACACTGATCGGATGCTCGCCATCGTCGTACTCTACTGGTTCTTGACGACCGCGTTGTTCACAGTCGCCCCCCACGGTTTCGGGCATTACCTCTTACAGGCTGCGCCGGCTGCAGCCGTTCTCGCTGCCTGGTTCTTCGATCAGACCCTGCGTCTTCGCGGCGAACGCTTTTGGGCCACGGCCGCGATGCTAACGATCGTGCTCGGGCTCTCACCGCACGAGGACCATTTACGGTTCACCTTTGATCGGAATTACGTGTATCGCGCGGCGTACGAACCGCGGCGGGCCTATCTCGCTGAGCTCGTGCCGATCGTGCAACAGCACACGTCGCCGGAGACCACGGTCATGTTGTGGCCGCGGGATCATGCTTTCTCCTACTACGCGCAGCGCGTGACGCCGCTGGAGTCGTCCAATGCGGACAGGCTCTTCAAGGGGCAAGTACACAGGCTGAGACCGCCCATGCCGGAGTTGCTGCGCAGGCTGGCCGCTGATCCGCCGGATGTGATCGTCGATTGGACGCCCTTGGAGGCGAGGGTGGATGAGTTGGGTAGGCTGGAACTGCGCCTACCTGCAGCGGGCTTCTCTATGCACGAGGGGCCCGACGAAAGCCACGCGTGGGAAGAAGGCCGGCAGCTTGCACCGCTCAAGCGCTGGCTCCGGGAGAGCTACGGCGGCCAAGAACGAATCGGTCGATGTACGTTCTTCTATCTCGGCGAGCCGTGGCGGAGTTGGGAGGAAGTCCTGCTCGGCGGGGGCGCAAAAGCCGCTGGCAATGATGTCCGACCACCGTAGCGGAACTGAACCGCAAGGCGACGACAGGTCGTCTTGAGAGAGAGAAGAGCCGCGGACTTCAGCCCGCGTGGCCGTCCGAAGATGCAAGCGTCTTCGCGCTGAAAGAAACCGCGTGGACTGAAGTCCGCGGCTCCTCAGTCTCGCCCGCCTACATCCAGAGGGGCCACAGGCTGTATGCGCCATAGGGGCCGTATGAGCTGTAGTCGCAGCCGGTGTTTGTGGCAAAGAACATCGTAGCCATCGCCAGCGCCACAGTCACCTTGATCCAGCCGATCTTGCTCAGCTTTGAAAGTCTCATGGGTCTGTCTCCGTGCAAAGAAGGTCCGTGTGTATTACGCATACGCCATTCACGGGGAGTACACGGTCGGCGGCAGTGTCTGGCGCGCCTGGTTCGAGTTTTCTGTCAGAGAATCTGGCGCCGGGCCAACCGGTCTTACGGTTCGCCAGGATCATCTTTGTTCCCATCGCGTGCAGCATGCAGAACCGCACGGATGATCGTGCCTTCGATGCACCATGACTCTCCGTCGATCTCCGCCCGGCCCTGCAGGCGTGTGAGGATGGCACGCAACGCACCGTTTGCGTGCACGCGTCGGCAGCCCTCTCTTGACCGGGCGGAACACCAGGGTGACAATCCCCCGCGAGGCACACGCCTGTGACCGGTCGCCTACGTCGGAGGAAGCTCAGGTCGTGGCGGAGATCATCCCAAGCAGCTGTCGTGCGACCACGCCAACGGTTCATCGGCTCGCGATCCCGTGGGCGTTGTCCTGGATGGTCGTCGTCGGCCTTCTCAGTTCGCCCATAATGGCGCAGGATGCGTCTCCGCAAACAACAAGACCCGGCGAAGCCAAAAGGCCCGCACCCGACCTGCTCCGGGGAGTACTGGAGCATCCGATCTTGTATCCTGCCGAAGCGCACAAGCAGTTGCGTGCCTTTCTGCTGAAGCACGTGGCCAAGCTCGAGTTGCCCGACACTTCCGCGGAGTGGACCGTCCAGGCGGGGAAGTTGCGGCGGGAAATCCTCAACGAAGTGGTGATGAAGGGTGTGCCGGCGGGTTGGCTCGACGAGATGCCGCGCTTCGAGTACGTCGGTCGCGTTGAGACAGGCCGGGGCTATGTCATCCGCAAGCTGCGCTACGAGGGATATCCCGGTTTGTGGGTGCCTGCCCTGTTGTATGAGCCGACCTCCCTCGAGCCGAAGGCCCCCGTCGTGTTGAATGTCAACGGCCATGCCGACGCGATAGGCAAGGCGGTCGACTACAAACAAATCCGCTGCATCAACCTGGCAAAACGCGGCATGTTGGCGATGAACCTGGAATGGATAGGCTTCGGCGAGTTGACCGGAGAGTGCCTGGAACACGAGCGCCTGCGCTATCTCGATCTCTGCGGTCGCAGCGGGCTTTCGGTGTTCTACCTGACGCTCAAACGCGGGTTGGATGTGCTGCTTCGTCATCCGAATGCCGACGCTCGACGTGTGGCGGTGACCGGTCTGTCGGGGGGAGGTTGGCAGACAATTCTGCTCAGCGCGCTCGATCCACGCGTCACGACCGTCGTGCCGGTGGCGGGATACATCACGCTTGATGCCCGCGCTACCTATTCAGGCGACATCGGCGACTTCGAAGAGAGCCCGACCGATCTGCTGCGCATGGCCGACTACTCTCACCTGACTGCGATGCTCGCCCCGCGGCCGACGCTGCTGATCTACAACGAGAAAGACAATTGCTGCTATCCGACCCAGCGATCCCGAGGACTGGTTTACGAGCCGGTCCTGCCGCTGTACGAGAGGTATGGAGCGGGATCGCAGTTTCAGTTCTACTCTCACCTCGATCCCGGCGATCACAACTACGGCCGTGACAATCGCGAGGCCTTGTACCGCTTTCTGAACCGTCAGTTTTACCCGGACGGTTCCAGGCTTGACGAGGAGATTCCCTGTGAGGAGGAGTTGAAGACGCCGGAAGAGCTGAGGGTCGGCGTGCCTGAGCAGAACGCGGATTTCTGCACGCTCGCAGAAGCCGTGGCGGCCGACATGCCACGGATGCGCTGTCGGGCTGACGGGCGGGAAGCCGTGTTGGCATGGCAGCGACAGGCACGTCGGACGCTGGCCGAAGTCGTGCGTTTTCAGCCTGCACCCGCCTCAGCGGCCGTGGTCCAGCAGCAGACGTTCGACGGCCTGACGGTTAGTTGGTGCGAGTTCAGCATCGGTGAAGATTGGACGATACCCGCTGTCGAACTTGTGCCAGCGCGGCTGCAGCCGAAGCGTACCGCTGTGGTCATCGCCGATCTGGGCCGGTCCGGCGCCGAGGCCACGGCTCGGGTATTGGTTGACAGAGGATACCGCGTCGTCGTGCTCGACGTGTTCTTGCTGGGCGAGACCGTCCCGCCGCGCGTATCGAGCGAACTTGTCGGTCAGATGATCTCCTCGGTCGGCGCCAGACCGCTCGGCATCGCCGCAGCGCAACTGTTGGCGGTGGTCGGCTGCGTCAAGAAGCAACATCCCGACGCCCCGGTGTCCGTCGTCGGTGTCGGCCCGATCACGGGCGTGATAGCCCTGGTCGCTGCTGCGCTTGACAGGGACTCCATTGACAACGTGTCAGCGGTCCAGCTCCTGCCGACGCTCAAGCTGCTGATCGAGAATCGGGGCTCTTGCCCGCACTTGTTCTGCTTCGGGCTGCTCGAGCGATTCGATGTGCGAGAACTAATCGGGCTGTGCCTGCCGCGCCCTGTAACGCTGGTCCGCACGTTTGGGGACGCAGCCAGAGTCGACCTGGAGTTGGCGCCGCTGGACCGAGTTTCCGACGCGATCAATGCGCCAAGAGTTCATCGCTTTGCGCCGTCCTTGTGAGGCCGGATGATATCCTGATCTCTCGTTTCTTCGCGGTCGTGCCAGTCGAATGCGTGCCACCGGTCGCAGGCGTCCACGTACTCCCAGAAGTGCTCGTAGTTTGAATCGTCAAGCTCGCAGCGGAGGATGGCGTTGGCGAACTGGCCCAGCGCGAGGGCGATCGCTTCACCTTCGTGCTTCTTGGCGATCTTGCGAACGCCTTTGAGCAGGCGTTTCGCGACTTCCGAGACGGCCTCGCCCTCGGGCGGTTCGATCGCCATGGGTTCCTGCCGCCACTGCTTGTAGATTCTCGCAAAGCGCTTGCGGAATTCCGCGACCGTGAGGCCCTCCCAATGCCCCAAGTCCATCTCTCGCAGGTCCTTGAGCGCTTTGGCTTTGATACTCAGCTCTCGGGCGATGAGCGTAGCGGTCTGCTTCGTTGCTTCCTCGGGTCCACAGTGAACTGCCGTGGGCGCGAAGGCGGCAATGGGCTGGCTGTCCGCAACGGCCTGTCGACGACCGACCTCGTTCAGGGGTAGGTCGGTATCACCCGCGAGCCGGCCCTGGGCCTGCCAATCGGTCTGCGCGGCGTGCATGAGAATCAGTTTCGGCATGGGGGCGGGCCCGCGGGCTTCTGACGGCTTCTTTCACGTGGTTCCTGTGCGTCACGCATCGTCGAGCAACTCAATCGTAGCAAATGGCTTGCCTTCGAGGAACTCCAGGCTGGCCCCACCGCCGGTCGAGATATGGGTCATTCGATCGGCGAGGCCCGCGACCTCCACTGCCGCGGCGGAATCGCCGCCGCCGATGATTGACGTGGCGCCGCCGTCCGTGATCTCCGCCAGCGTCCGCGCTATCGCCATCGTTCCCGTGTCGAAGGGCGGCGTCTCGAACACACCCATCGGGCCGTTCCAGACGATCGTCTTCGCGGTGTGGAGGACGTCCGCATAGGCGGCGGTCGTCGCGGGGCCGATGTCGAGGCCGAGCAGGCCGTCGGGGATGTTACCAGAGGCCGTCCGCGTTTCGACGCCGGCCTCAATCGCCTTTGCACAGACACTATCGATCGGCAGGCGGATCTTGCCCTGGGCCTTGTCGAGCAGGCTCCGGGCGAGGTCAAGCTTATCGCTTTCGTGCCTGCTGTTGCCGATGCCCGTACCCTTGGCGGCGAGGAAGGTGTAGGCCATCGCGCCGCCGATGAGGATCGCGTCCACCTTTGGCAGCAGATTCTCGATGACGCCGATCTTGTCGCTGACCTTCGCGCCGCCCAATATCGCGACGAAGGGGCGCGCGGGCTTCGAAAGCGCGTCCCCCAGGAACCGGAGTTCCTTCTGCACGAGGTGCCCGCACACGCGGCGGCCCGCGCCCAGCTTCTGCGGGACGTCGTACATGCTGACGTGCTTCCGATGGCACGTGCCGAATGCGTTGTTGCAGTAGACGTCGGCGTGTTTGGCAAGGGCCTCGGCGAAGGCGTTGATCTCTGCCTGTTGCTCTTGCGTGGGTTTCTTGTCCGGGTTCTTCTTGGCTTTGTCGATCAGCTTCTCCGCCGCGTGGAAACGGAGATTCTCCAGTAGCAGCACGCCGCCAGGCTGGAGGGACGCCACTGCCTTGTCGGCCTCCTCGCCCACACAATCTCCGACGAAGGCGACGGCTTTGCCCAGGACTCTGCCTAGATGTTCCGCGATGGGCTGGAGGCTGAAGTCCGGCTCAATTCCCGTTCCGCCCGGTCTCCCCAGGTGGCTCATCAAGATCAGCTTGCCGTTTCTCTCGAGGACGGACTTGATCGACTCCAACGCCATGACGATTCGCCTGTCGTCCGAGATGGTTCCGCCTTCGATGGGGACATTGAAGTCAACACGCATCAGCACGCGGCGACCATCGACATCGATCTGATCAATCGTCTTCTTCGGCATCTTCTTGCTCCTGTTCCATGAGGGCCTCGCGCATGACATGGTAGAGTCGAAAGCCCTCGACACCCGGATCGTCGCTACGGAGGTTGTCGCCTAGTTTGGCCGGTTGTAGATCGCCGAAGCCGCAGTCCGGACCAGCCGAGACGAAAACCGGGCGGTCGTTGTTCGCCTTGACATAGTCGGAGTTCTGCCCGGCGGGGAAATAGCGCAGCGGCGTACCCCACGGATCGACCAGGTTGCGTCGCCCCGGCCCGCGCCACACGGAATCCGGAAAGGCCTCGAGGATGGGTCGCGTCTTGTCGTGGTCGAGCAGGTCGACCGTCGCGCCGATGGCAGAGTCGGGTCCGTAGGAGGTCGGCGTGCAGCCGGTAGATCGGTAGTATCGAGACAGCGCATCATCCAGATCGGCGAGCATGTGGAGGGCCAGGTCTTGCTTGGCTTCCTGCCGGAGGGCGTTCGTCCAACCCACGAGCAGAAACAAGCCGACCCCGACTGCGATGACGACGATGGCCATCTCGACCAATGTCATTGCACGGCGGAAACACGGGCGCGACGCCGCAAGGTCCGCGGGGTGCGCTCCCACAGCGTCGCCCATCTTCTCGGTCTTGTCCCGAGGCAGGTGGTCTTCATGTCTGTCCTGCATGCCACGGATGGTAAGGGATGGCGGACGGGGGTCAAGAAGGCGGCCTGTTCCATCGTCCGATCCGAGCCCCGAACGCAAGCGAGTGGGTCCGAAGAATGATGGCTAGTCCTCGAATACCCCGCGCTCGCGCTTGGGGCTCGGATCGGCTTCGCCGATAGCGCCACTAGGCGCTGGACCGTCTTGCAATCGATCTGGCGAGCATGAATAATCTAGAGGGGCCGCGGTGTGGGGGGAATCCCGGCGCAACGGCGATGTGTCCGCGCGTTGTCGCGTTGAGGAGTGTGTTTGATGTCGATTGCGGCAGGCTGCAAATGTGGCAAGCAGTTCAAGGTGAAGAACCACCTTGCGGGTAAGACCGTGCGGTGCCCCGCCTGCAAGAAACCGCTGCGCATTCCCGGACGCCCCCGGAAGGCTGGCACCAAGACCGGTGCCGTCTTGTCGAAGTCCGAGGAGAAGAAAGCCCTCCTCAAGTTCGACCAGGTCCAGAGACAGAAGCAGCAAAGCGAAGAGGAGAGGGCTGCATTCCGGCAAGAACAGAAGAAGGTCATCCAGAGCTACGATCAGCTCGCTGGCAAGTCCGGCAAGAAGGAACCGCAGAAGCGGGAACTGGCCGGTATGCGGAAACGCAAGGTTACGATCTTCACGAAACTCAGCGACGCGTGGGGGGCGATCAAGGCCAACCTGTTCTGCAAGTACATGGTGATCACGGCCTTGTTCTGCGCGGGCGCCCTCGGCAGCGTCTATCTAGTGCGGTTCGTGGCCACCTACGCGACGGAGGAGACAATAGCCGACGCCCGTCCCGTGGTTGTGCGGATCAAGGACCTCATGAAAGAGGCCGAAGAAGCCATCGAAGCCAAGAACTGGAGCGCCGCCACCTCCGCACTGCGACGCGTCGTCGAACTCGATCCCAACAAGGAACGCAACCGGGAGTACATCCGGCTGCAGGAGAAGCTCGAACGCGAGATCGCCAAGCACTGACGGCACCCTCAAACGACGTCCCCGCCGCATCCGGGCCGCCGAACCTGGCAATCGACGTGCGACCGTAGCTTCGGTCGACGTTACGCCATCTCTTGGACTGTCCTGATTGTGGTTACGCGTGATTCTATCGTCACCGCATCGACGAGGTCGTGGATGTCGAGGCAATCCGCCACCCATGGAACGCTCGACGGCTGAGGTCATCGGGTGTCCTTCTTGTGCGCGCCACGTCCTCGGCGTTCTCGGGGTCTGGATTGCCGAGGCTTCTTCCGTGCATCGTTGCGCTGTGTGCCTCGTGACGAAGCGCTGTTGGCTTTCGGCCTGCCCAGGCAGTAACCGAGCAGGAAGGTCATGCCGGTGCCGATGACGTAGTGCCACGGGTACGCGAGGTACTTCGGTTCGCCCGCTGCCGTCTCGGGCGGGACCTCGTACTGATGCAGACAGACGGCAAGCAGCGCTGCGGTGACGAGGGCAGCCACGCGGACGGGGTCGCGATGGTGCCTGATCGCTCCGTGCAGGAGGATGGTGGCCGCGGCGATCACGACGATCCAGTCGGCCCACGGGTTGTGGACGGAGAGTCCGAAGACGGTGAGCAGTGTCAGCGGAATGGCCCAGACGAGGCCGCTGTCGTCGCGATTCACGCGGAAGAAGGCCAGGAGGAATATCCCCAATAGCGGCCCATAGGTATAGGCGACAAGCGCAAAGGCGAGATCAACGGCATTCGCGTATTGCCGCGCGATGATGATGCAGGCCGTTGCCATGAGACAGAGCGCTACTCCCCAGAAGACGACGAGCAGCTTTGACAGCCCGATCTCGGAAGTGACCAGTTTCCGCAGGAAGCCCTGCCGCCTTCGCCCGGTTGATGGTCGAGGTCGGATGAAGGCACTGATGGTGGTTTGTGAAAGTGCCGCGAGCGCGGAGTCCAGGCTCGAGACAGCGGACGCAAACACGGCGGCGATGATGATGCCGCGCACGCCGACCGGCAGTGCGTCTGTGATGAACGTGGGCAGCAACCGGTCGCGGATGTTCTCGCCTTCGAAGACCGCCCTCGCTTCCGGCGTGAAGTAGGCGTAGAGCGCGATCCCGACGAGGAGCATGAGCAGGGCGATGCCGATGCCCAGGCTGCTGGTGATGATGGCTTTCGCGGCATCGCGCTGGTTTCGGCAGCAGAACATCCGCTGCGTCATCACCTGGTCGGTTCCAAGCGCGGCGAGGTTGAGGAACGGGATTGCCAGCAGCCCGCACCAGAAGGTGTAGGCAAGTGTGGGGTCCGTGCTGAAATCCAACACCTGGAACTTTCCCGCCTGCGAGGCCGTGGAAACGATCTCGCCTGTCGATCCCGGCGCGGCGGAAACCGAGTAACACAGGACAAGCAAAGCCCCGACGAACAGGACGCAGAACTGAATGACGTCGGTCCAGATGACGGTGGTCATGCCGCCGAGCAGCGTCCAGCAGATGCTGAAGGCGCCCATGATCCAGATGGAGACTGTGAGGTTGAAGCCCGTGACGACGGAGATGACGAATGCCGTGACGTAGATCCGCGCGCCTTGGCCGAGGATGGCTCCGACAAAGAAGAGCAGCGTCGTGATCTTCTTGACGCGGTGCCCGAGTTGTTTGCCCATGTAATCGTACGGGCTGTAGATTTCCCGTTGATAGTATGCGGGAATGAAGTAGAGACCGATGATGATCCGCGCGAGAATCGAACCGATGGCGAGTTGGAGGTAAGTCAGGTTGCCGCCCCTGGCAAAGCTGATGGTGGGCACGGCGATGAAGGTGACGGCGGAGATTTCGGTTGCGATGATGGAGCCGGTGATCGCCCACCAGGGGAGCTTCCTGCCGGCGAGGAAAAAGTCGCGAATGTTGGCCTGCTTCCCGGCGAGTCTTGCCCCAACAAGGGTGGTGAAGAGGAGGTATGCAGCGATAACAAGCCAGTCGAGCAGGGAGATGCTCGAATCGACTTGGGCAAGCAGGCAGGGCGTCGTCGTCATCCCGAGGAATATGGCACGGTTGGGCCGGATTATCGAGGATAAAAAGGGGAAGAAACGTGTACGGGAGAGGGAGTCGCGTGCTTCGGGCAAGGTGCGTCGGCGGCTTGGCCGTCCGAGAAAGTGGGCCGCTCCAGTTGACGCGTATCCGTTGTCTGGATAGAGTAGATAGGATGAGTGAAGCAGCCCTCCACGGCCATTATTTGGCCGGAGCTACTGCCGTGGCGCGCATGCGTCGCTGGCAGCCCGCCGAGGGAGAATTTGTCGTGTAGCTAAGCCGGTGTTTGGTCGACGGGAGGCGGTGTGCGTGAAGGCATTGCCGGTGGGCATTTGGGATGGTGCTGGATCGCGCGGGCGGAGCGAGTCCGGCCGCCCTCTGGGTGGAGGTGTGCGCCGCTGAACTGGTTGGTGAATGGATTGAGCGGTTTGGATCCTGCGCCCGTTCAGGGGTGGGACGCCGTGATGTCGTTCTCGGAGAGAAGAGCCGCGGATTTCAGTCCGCGCGGCTGGAGAAGATTGCGATCGTCTCCGCGGCGGGAACGACCGCACGGACTGAAGTCCGCGGCTCCTTGATCGCACAGGCTACAGGCCTGCGGTCCGAATGACGCTTGCTATCGTTAGTCCCTCTTAGACAGAGGGGTTGAGTTCGTCGCGGGATGTGCCGCGTCGAGAGCCACCGGGAGTAGAACATGGCATCGAAGCTACCTGTTTGGGGCATTGATGTTGGCCAGTGCTCGCTGAAGGCGATGAAGTTGCAGCAACTCGGCGAGGACCAAGTGGAGATGCTGGCGTTCGAGGTGATCGAGTACGAGAAGCCTCTATCGCAGGCAGGCGCGGATGCGACTGAACTCGTGAAGAAGGCGATCGCGGCGTTCCTGTCGAACCACGCCCTGCGTGACAGCCAGATCGTGATCTCGGTTCCTGGCCAGCAGACGTTGACTCGCTTCACGAAGATGCCGCCAGTGGAGCGGAAGAAGATCCCGGACATGGTGCAGTATGAGGCCAGCCAGCAGATTCCCTTCGACATGGACGAGGTCGTCTGGGATTACCAGGTATTCACCGAGGCGGAATCGCCGGACGTCGAAGTCGGTATCTTCGCGATCCGCAAGGAGCTGATCCGCAACTACCTGATGCAATTCACGGAGGCCGGCATCGAGCCGATCATCGTTCAGTCGAGCCCGATGGCCTCGTACAACGCGGCGCGGTTTGAGCAGCCTTCCGAAGAGGGTAAAGCGCATATCCTCCTGGATATGGGGGCGATCGCGACAGACCTGATCGTAATGGAGGGCAATCGGATTTGGTCTCGCCCGGTTCCGATCGGCGGCAACCGGTTCACCGAGTCATTGGTGTCGGCGTTCAAGATATCCTTTGCCAAGGCGGAGCGGCTGAAGCGAAACGCGGCAGCCTCCAAGCATGCTCGGCAGATATTTCAGGCAATGCGGCCGGTGTTGGCGGATCTCGTGTCCGAGATTCAGCGTTCGATTGGCTTCTATACGTCGACGCACCGTGAGGCCCACATCGCGAAGGTCATCGGGATGGGGAACGCCTTCAAGCAGCCTGGCCTTCAGAAGTTTCTCACGCAGAATCTCCAAATCGGCGCGGAGAAGCTCTCGTCCTTCAAGAAAATGGTGTTTTCTGGAGAGTTATCATCGGAATTCACCGAAAACACGATGAGCTTCAGTGTGTCATACGGTTTGGCGCTTCAGGGACTGGGCATGGCGGCGGTGGCTTCGAACCTGCTCCCACAGGAAGTCCGACGCACGCTGCTATGGCGGAAGAAGCAGCCCTGGTTTGGAGCGTCGGCTGCGGCGTTAGCCCTGGCGGCGGGGTCTCTGTGGGTCGGAAACGTGATGGGCGGCGGTCAAGTCGACAGCGGCATGGGCGACCTGACGAACTTGAATCCGCCGACGATCCCGAACATCGAACGGGCCGAACAGATCATCGCGAGCGGCGGGAACGGGACATCACTCGAGAAGGCCTTGCAGGTGATCGCGGCTGCGGACCGTTTGAAGAAGGAGTACGCCCTGGAGGCCGGGAAATCGGCCGGCGACGTGGCGAGCCTTGAGGCCATGGCGAAGCTGCCGGAAAACAACGTGTTTGTCCCCCGAATTCTCGATGCAATCCATCGGGCCTTTGAGGAGGCCTCCTCGCCAGACGTGAAGGGTGTTCGGGATTCGTCTTCGTACCTCCAGTTGGCCAAACGTATCAAGCGGCAGGAGCGCCGCGAGTTGTGGATTCAACGACTGGAGATGGTCTACGACTCGAAACAGCCGGAGGCGACTATCTCGAAGGACCAGAAGAAGATTGGCGAGGGCGGGGCGGGATGGCTGGTTCGGATAATCGGCGAAACGACGGCGACTAGCGATGAGGCGCCGACCTGGCTCGCCGACACGTTGATTGCTTCGTTGACGCGTTTGGGGAGACGACCCGACCGTGGTGTATTCTTCGATGTGGTGGAACTGAGAAACGTGACCCCCAGACCGAAGGAAGGCGAGAGCACCGTTGGGGACTTGGCTGAAAGCCGCGGCGGCGGGGGCGGCAGAGGAACCGGCCGCTCACAGGCCGGTGGCCGTGGAGGCGGGCGTGGTCGCGTCAGGCAATCGGGCGGCGATAGAAGGGGTATCGGCGGTCGTGGCGGTCAGTTCGACCCACGCGGACCCGGCGGAAGCAGGCCAGGCGATGCCGGCGAAGAAGGCGGATCGATTGCGGATCAGATCATGAGGAAGCAGAAGCACTTCGAAGAGCACGATCCCCTGACGGATGAGAAGGTTACGGAAGACCGGCAGTTCGAGATATACATCGTGGTCCGAAAGAAAGACACACCGGAGAAGATGATCCCTCCGGAGTATCAAGAGAAGCGGGAGAAGAAGGAGAAGGAAGAGGCGGGAGAGGCAGACACTGCGGACCGGGACGGCAGGTGATTACTTTGCGGCGCTTGCAGAACAGGCTGAATGTCGCGGGGAAATGAGTTGTCGCATTCGTGCGACCGACGTGCAAGCTCCCGGGCGCACCCGCTGCCCGGCGTTGACGCTTGCGACGGGAAAGAGATGCTACTTGCCGGCCGGACTGTGATGGAGCGAGCGTGATGAGTTTTCTGAAGAAACAATGGCCTCTGATCGTATTCGGCGTCGTGGTTCTCGGCTCCGTGGGCATGGGCGCCTGGGCGATCCCCGCGGGATCGGATGTCGAGGAGAAGATGCGCACCGTCGCGGATGTTGTTCGGAAGCTCCGGAGCTATCAGAACAACGCGGCCAATGCGGCGACGATTGAGGCGATCAAACAGCAGAAGGAAGAGGAACGCGAGGAGTTCGAGCGCTTGGTGGAGACCGCGCTGGCGCCACAGCGTACCAACGCGTTCTATGAGGAAGTGGGCTCGCGCGGCGCGGCGCCGGCGCGCGAGACGATCATCCCGGATGTCCTGCCCGATCCGGAAAACGCGCTGAGAATCACCTTCAAGAGCTGCTACATCAACGAATTCGCAAAGCTGAACGAGCGTCTGGTGGGACGTTCGAGGGCAACGCCAGAACAGATCGCCCGAGAGTATACGCTTCTTGAGCAGCTCAAGAGCGGGGATGACGAGGATACTCCCGCGTCGGGTGATCAATGGCGGTCGCGACAAACCCGTGAGGATGCGAAGCCGAGCGAGAAGGCTGAGCCGCAGAGTCTGTCTGCCATGCTTCGCGAGCACGCTGAATCGCGCGCTGCCGAGCGGGTGGCGAAGGACATTCGGATATATGTGGACGACAGTCCGAATGGGGCCTTCGGTAGGCACGATCTGGCGAACCAGACAAACCCGCCGGATGCGGTGCAGATCTGGCAGGCTCAGATGTCTCTGTGGATTCAGCAGGACATCGCGGCGGCGATTGCGCGGTGCAACGAGGAACGTGTCGCGGCTTTGCGAGAAGCGGGCCGCCCGGAGGACGATCTGTGGGTGGCTTACATGCCTGTCAAGCGGCTGAAGGTCCTGCGGATCCAGGACGTGCTGGGCGGGCAGGGAGGCGGCTCGAATGCTCCGCGAGCCTGGATGGAGTCGTTTACGAAGGTGGAGAACAACGCGAAACGGTTCGTCGTTGCGTTGCAGCTAGAGGTCGTCGTGGAAGAAGCGTCTGTGATGGATCTGCTCCGGCACATCACGAGCATCGGCTTCTACACGGTCTTGGGCGCGGATTATAAGGCCGTGAAACCCGATCCGATTTGCGAGGAGTACATCTACGGTGACGAGCCTGTCGTAGAGGCCCGGATTCATCTAGAAGGGTGCTTTTTCCGAGAAGTATTCGAGCAGTGGATACCGAAGGAACTCAAGCCGATCCTCAAGATCCCCGGTGCGGTGTCGGAAGACAAACCGGGAGGCCGATCACGGTAGGCTTGTACGGGTGCCGGCGGTCCGCTTCACCGGTCGGCCGGTTGTGGAATCCGCAGTTCTCCCTGGCGTGCGGGTGGCACGCGTTGGCGCGGAGTCATGAGAGTGGTTAGAGGGAGCTAGGCAGATGTCGAAACGCGACGTCAGTTTCATCGACCTGCACGCAGAGAAGCTCGTCCTGGGCCTTTGCGTCGTGCTGTTGCTCGCGGCCGGGGTCTATTCATTCGGCGGGATGCGATTCACCATCGAAGGCAAGGGGCCGGCGGGCCTCATCACGGAAGCCGGCGAGCAGGCCGCCACGACGGCGATGCGTGTTCGCAATAGCAAGCCTGCGCCCAAGAGGGAGGACGCCGGGAAGGACAAGGCTTGGCAGGAGGATCTCAAGAAGTGGTTTGATCCGTTGCGTGAGGGCTTGATCCAGATCGCCGGTATCGAGCCGGTGCCGTGGCGGACTCAGAGGTTTCCGCCGCCACGTCCGGAGATCACCGGCGTTGCTCGAGAGGATCGTCATAATCTGGCGAAGGTCGTGGCGCCCGGCCTCCCCATCGTGACGTCCGGTCAGACGCTCATGACGCTTGGACAGAAACCGAACCTGGACGAGTGGCTGCGAGGTTCGGCTCCCGACGACGCGTCCAAAGCGGAGCGGCGATTCTACGTATCCGTCGCCGCACAGATCGATCTGGTCGACCAGGAGCTGAACTTCTACGTGGAGAAATATCCCGCGAATTCGCACCTCACCGTGGTGGATGTGCAGTTGCAGCGGCTGGACATGGACGAGCCCTGGCGCGGTTGGCAGGAGGCGGACGCCTATCTTCCCTACAGCCCGTTGCAGAGGCCGTCGATATTCGATGGCCGCGAATTCAAGCCGGAGGGCGTGACGGAGTTCAGCCGTTTGCTCGAGGAAGGCGCCAGCCACATCGCGAGACCGCTCCTGCCCAGCCGAAGTGCGAAGCTGCCGGAAGTGCCCTACTTGAAGGACGCGCCCAAGGATACCGGCGGCAAGACGGCCGCGGGTGGGATCCTGGTGAAGAAGTGGCTGGGGCTGGCGAAGAAGGCAATGGAGGGTAAGAGTCCTTTCGACGGGCAGGACCTGGACGCCGCCGGTATCCTGGCACGGGCCGCGGTGGCAGTCATGGGCGCGGATGAGAAAGACACGGAGACGGCAAAGCGGCTCTACGCGGACATCATCAAACAGCTTTCGAAGCCCAGGCAGCAGTTCTTCAAGGACAATCCTCTGCGTTTACCGGATCGTCTGATGCCGATCATGGCACACGACCTGGGTGCGGCTCCCGGACACACGTACCAATACAGAATGCGCTACGAGGTCTATAACATCTATGCCGGGAACACGGGCGAGTTGAAGGACTCATCACAAGCCCAGCAACTCACGCTCTTTAGCGGCTGGTCGCCTGGGAGTCGTCCGGTCGAGGTCTCCAGCGATGTGTATTTCTTCCTCACGAAGGCGGACCCCAAGAAGGAGGAGGCTACGGTCACAGTCTTCAAGAAGACGCGCGCCGGCTGGAAGAACCAGGATTACAAGATCCAGGCTGGCGAGACAATCGGTCGAAAAGAGAAACGCGGCCCGAACAAGGGCGTGGACTTCACGACAAACGTCCTTTGTGTCGACCTCGACTTCGCGAAGACAGACCCCGCCCCCGACGGCAAGCGGACGGTGGCGCTGCAATACGTCTATCTGGACGACGGTCAGCTAAGAGAACGATTCCTCTCCCGGGACCGAAAGAGCAAGTTGATGAAGCGCCTGGAGCGGACCCGCACGGCCGCCCGCTAGAGCGGTTGACGATCGCGTGAGGCGGCAGGTGCCGGCCGATTCACGCGGCCTTGCCGGTGGCGGGTCGCTCGACATCGTTCACGAACACGCGGCCGTCGGGCGCGATGCGGACGCGATCGCCCGCCTGAAACTCGCCGAACGACTTTCCGTTGACGGTCAGCCCGCAACCCACGATCTTGCACTTGATCTTCTCACCCTCGAACTCGATCTCATTGAAGTCCTCGGAGATCATCCCCTTGCCCTTGGGCCACCCATAGGTAACGCCAAGGTGCTCCGAGGCGACCATGTAGTCCTTGTCGCAGGTGAACGAGCGGAAGTCCGTAAGTGTCATCGGGCGCAAGAGCCAGCCAGTCTTCTCGCGGTACGTGCCGTCGTCCTGTCTGACGTAGCTCGTGTAATGAGCGCATCCCGCCGCCAGCCAGACGAGCGTCAAAGCGATTGAGACCGTGATTCGCGTCCTGTTCATAGCGCGATCTCCTCTACCACGTATACCGAACGGTATAGCTCACGGTCTTTTTCCCGTTGGCCGGCACTTC
>JBDRKQ010000032.1:0-3517 GCA_043813895.1 Planctomycetota bacterium | reverse complement strand
CGTCGTGAAGGTTCTGCGTGGCCTCCTTCCACTCAACGTACTTGACATACGTGTGCCCGAGCCGTTCCTCCTCCTCTTTCGTCACAACGAAGCGATCGAGGGTACTCTGGCTCTTGCTGCGTTTGCCCGAGCGTTTGGCCTTGATCCGCTTGCCCGCGAGAATCCTGTGGGGCCGAGGTTCTCCCTCCATGTCGTACAGGAGGATATCGCACAATCGCCGACCAGCCGACGCCACAGCGCGCAGCATCGCAACTCTCGCTGGTGTGGAGTCCTGCTTGTGGTCAGTCATCCTTTATGTCTCCGTACACGTGTACCACTTGCCTCCTGAGGTCAGGTTCACCCAACCCGCGCCATGATCTCCGCCGCCTTCGCGCCATCGATCTCCGCGTAAAGCTCCGTGATCGCCGCGCTCCTGTGGCCCAGCACTACCCGCGCCGCCTCGATGCCGAACTCCTTGCGCAGCCGGGTCGCGGCGCTGTGCCGCAGTTGGTGCGGGTGCCACCGGTGCTCGTTGCGCCATTGCATGAGTTCATCGTCCGTGAGTCCATCGGGCGGCGGGAACGCCTTGTCGCACGCCCGCGTGATCGCCCGGCGGTAGCTGTCGGTGGTGTAATGGTCGCGAGGCCTGCGCTTGGGATTTCGCTTCCGCCGCAACCCCGGCCGGTTGCCGTAGCACAGCGGTGTCTTCCGTCTCTGGTGGGCTCGTGCGGTGCGCTCGACTTCGGATTCCACTGGGCTGAACAGGAACGCGGTGGTCTCGGGCTTGAGGAACGGCCGCACAATCGCTTGGGCGCGCGGGCCGAGGTAGATGGGCCGCTCGTGCCCGTGGTGCTCGGTCTTGTGCGTCGCGGGGGTGTAGAGCCATACCTTGCCGCTCGTGTCCAGGTCGCAGCCGCGCATGATCGTGAGTTCGCCGGATCGCATCCCAGTCAACCGCTGGAGTTGGATCATGGCCGACACGACTGAGGAGACGTGCGGCAGGGTTGCGTCCACCAGTTCATCGGCAACCGGCTTGACGGGCTCGGTCTCTCGGGCGTCGGACCTGCCACGCCGGAGCCCCGACACCGCCTGGAGGCCGTGATGGACACTGGATGGCACCAGCTCGTTCTCGGCGGCCCACTTGAACATCCGCTTGATGCGGCTGATGCGGTTGTTGATCGTGTTCCTGGACCATCCGGAGCCGATCATGTCCCGCTGCAACGTCTTCAGGGCCAGCGGTCCGAAGTCGGCACCGCGAGTTCGACCGTACAGCCGCTTCAGGGGCCGCAGCGCCTCCCGGATGCTTGACAGCTCGGAAGTAGGGCTGCCGTTCTTGCGGTAGTAGCTCTTCGCGTGACGCCAGTAGCGTGCGATCAGTTCAGCGATCACTAGGCTCGCCGGGCTGTCGCGCAGGGGCAGTTGACGACCGTTGGCCAGCCACTCGCCAACGAGCCGCTCATACTCGACCCGGCTGGCCTTCGACTTCCATGGCCCGAGGTAGTGGTCAATTCCGTTGAGCGTTACGACGGCTTGGCCGCTGCTCCTGTGGCGGCGGTACGACGGTGTGATGTGAACGAGTCGAGGCATCGCGCGACCTCCCATTATGCGGACAAAACGGTACGTACCGTTTTGACCATGGGCTCCAGGCCGCACTGCCCGACGCAGGCAGGTACGCTATCTCAAGCGTTCGGCGTGACTTACTTCGACTGGGCGTTACAGGACTTGAACCTGTGACCTCCTGCATGTCGAGCAGGCGCTCTAGCCAACTGAGCTAAACGCCCCCTGCGCCGCGGCGGGACGATCGCCTCGGGATTCGCGGCTACACCGTATCCTCGGTCGCCTCGGCCCGCGTGTCAAGCGGCCTCGCGACGATCTCCCACGCCCGGGGCCATCACAGATTCCGCGGGGCGTTTCAGAGCCGGTAAACGCGACGTCTGCCGTTGCGTCTTCTGGAACGCCGGCGGCGAATCGTGGCTCGCGGCCCTCCTTGACGATCGCCCGACCCTCAGGTATAAAAGCCGAATGGCCGGTCCGAAAAGGACCATCGCCCGACTAGCTCAATTGGCAGAGCAGCTGGCTCTTAACCAGCGGGTTCGGGGTTCGATTCCCTGGTCGGGCATTGCGGCATCCCGCCGCACCACGTCGCACGTCTTCGCTATCTCTCGCAACAGCCAGGGGGTTACGTTGCTCTCGGTCTTCCGTTGCGCTGGATGCCTCATCGCACGCCGATGCACCGTCTCGCATGGTTTCGCGCCCAGCGCGCTGCATATGCGCTGCACTTTTCGTGTAGCCCGCGTCGGCTGTCAGGTCTTCCGTACCATTCGCCCGGACCGCTTCGGCGTCGGGGCCGGGTTCGCCCGGCAACTTGTCCAGCGCGTCCGTGAGGTCGTGCCGTCTGACGTGCGAGTATCGGCCGATCGTCAAGGTAGGCGAGCTGTGCCGTGCCAACTCCTGCGTCACCTTCAGGCTTGCCCCGCTCTCCACGATCCGGCTGATATACGTGTTCCGCAGGCAATGGAAGTCCGCCACGCGGTCAGCATCGTCCTCGAATGGAATGCCCACGGCCTGCAAGTCCCCGTTGCATATCCGAAGCGATTCATTGAACGATCCGTTCCTGGAATCGCACGCGATAGACACTCTTCTGCATCTTGGGGTGACGGCAAACTTGCCTCCTGATCAGCAGTAATACTCTGTAATGATGCTATAGTGTCAGATGAGGCGGGACCATCGTTGGCTCATCCATTCACAATCTTGGGCAAAGAACCAGAAGCTCGGATCGCTACGCAGGGCGACAACCGGCCCGGAGATCATCGTCTCCTCGCTGTCAAGCGGGTAAGAACATCCGGATCGTGCTTGCGTTTGAGTTGCTCTTCCGTTTTCCTCGACTTCCCTTGAGCAGCCCCGCGCCGATACCCGGTTTTGGCAGCTCGTTCCGTCCGCTCGGACGGCGTCAGGTGCCGCGAATGAAGTGCCAGGTGAACCGACCTTGCATCATGCAGCGATCGAAAGTATCTTCGTTTGCCGCAGTCGTCGATGATGATAGAAGCGGTCGCGCGGCGTTTTGGAGACACCGGTGATCTCCTTGCCGTCGATCTGGCCGCACTTGCGTAGTCGAGCCATCATGAATACTCCCGCCGAGAGCGACAGAGAACACCGGCCAAGAAGCACAGCAGGCGAAGGCGTTAAGTTTATGGTTTAGTTCAAGAGAGCCTGGAGAGGTGACCGAGTGGCTTAAGGTGGCGGTCTTGAAAACCGCTGTACCGCAAGGTACCGGGGGTTCGAATCCCTCCCTCTCCGTTCTAACAAGCCTCGAAGAAACGTAAGCACTTCACTCTTCGAGGATTAGCGTTTTCAGGGAACCTCCGTTTGTGCATGCACATACGCATGGGAGGTCCTCGCTCATGTCACAGTCCGGTTTGAGCAGACACCCGAGAATGGGACGGGAATCGAGCGCTGGTGTTCGGCTGTTTTACCGTCGGCTCGGTCGTCTTCTGGAATACAGGACGACGCAGCAAATGAAGAGCGTGCCCAACGAGGC
>JBDRKQ010000031.1:0-5562 GCA_043813895.1 Planctomycetota bacterium | reverse complement strand
CGCCACGCGGGCTTCGAGTTCGTGTACCTTTGCCGCGTCGCCGTCGAAGAGCTTGAGAAAGCCGGCCTGCGTGCCGGTTGCACCGCGGATGCCGCGAAAACGCAGGCTGGCAAGACGGACTTCGATCTCCTCCAGATCGCGTACGAAGTCCCAACACCATAGGCAGATGCGTTTGCCGACGGTCGTGGGCTGCGCGGGTTGGAAGTGCGTGAAGCCGAGGCAGGGGAGGTCGCGGTGTTGCCGGGCTTGCACAGCCAGCGCGTCGATTGCCGAGACGAGCCACTGCCGGATCAGGCCGAGGGCATCGCGCATCAGGAGCAGGTCGGCGTTGTCCACGATGTCCATGCTCGTCGCGCCGAGGTGGATAATGCCGCGGGCCTCCGGCGCGAGATCGGCGAAGGCGTGCAGGTGGGCCATCACGTCATGTCGGGACCGCTTCTCGTACTTGGCGACGGCGTCGAAGTCGATGTGCTCCAGGCCGGCTTCCAGTTTGTGGAGTTGGCCCGAATCGATCGGCAGGCCGAGTTCGTGTTGGGCTTCGGCGAGGGCAAGCCAGACCTTCCGCCAAGTCAGCGCGCGGCGGTACGGCGAGAATATCTCGGCCATCTCGGTCGAGGCATACCGCGTGACGAGCGGACTTTGGTAGACATGCGTAGAAAGCAGCCGCCCGCGTGTCGGACCCCTGTGTGATGGGGCGTCTCTCGGCAATCGACTGCCAGGGCTCTTTGCCATTCTACGATGCTCTCATGTCGAGCAACTTCTGAACGAACGCCTCGTAGTCGGCCTGGAACGCTGCCAGGTCATCGCAGACGTAGGCGCGGAAAACAGCTTCCCCCGGCGTCATCGTGCCGTCAGTGTCCGTGGCGAGATATGCCCGCGCGTTTCGCAGCATCGTCTCGGTGCCCACATCCTGGAGCAGCCGCCGAAAGCCCTCGCTGTAGGGGTTGGCCGAGGGGGGTTGCAGCAGGTACATCACCAACGACCAGGCTTGCGCGTAGTACGTCCGCACGTCGGCGGTCGTCTTGTGCAACTCGATACCGGCATTTGTGCCCAGGATGTCTTCCATCGGGAGCAGGCTGCCGGACGTCAGGGCCTCGCGGAGGTTGTTGCGACGCAGGAAGTTCATCTCGGGCTTGAACACGGGCAGGTTGTTCCGGTCGAGTTCGAAGGCCTCAAACCGCGTGGCCAGCCCCTCATTGATCCAAGCCGGAATGCGTTCGCCCCGCGTGAGTTCGAGATACTGGTGCAGTCCCTCGTGTGCCAGGACGGCCAAGGTGCCTCTGCGCGAGCTGTAATGGGAGACCGTGATGCCGCGCTCGGAATAGCCCCCGGAGCGTATGCGTTTGTAGGTTGCGGCACGCTGCGGCGAGAACCGATCGGTGAACCGATCCCACTGCCATCGGGCCTTGAAGAGATAGGTCTCCATCGGGCGATCCGGGGGCATCTCGCAGGGAACGAGCTGCGTGTATTCGTGCCAGCAGGTCTCGAGGAAGCCAGGCATCGCGCGGAGCAGTGGCGCGGAGGTGCAGGTTGTATGGAGAACGTAATGTTCGGAAGTGATCCTGCTGCCGTCTGCGCCCTCGAAAGACCAGTCTTCCGTCGAAGATGCGATCGGGGGCGGGCTCGAGAGGGTCGTACAACCGGCAATCAGCAGCCACGCCGCGCCGACAACCGGGAATCCCACACCCCACGTTCGCCGAGTCGGTCGAATCAACGAGTTGAATCTTGCCATCTCGGGCATTCTATGCCGCGTTGCGGCAGGCCGCAATGCGGCCTGGTACGATCGTAGTGGTTCACGCTAATGGCGGGTGCCACTGGCAGCTTGCTGCCAGTGCCGGCACGGGCGGCCACGCCGCCAGTGGCAGCCAAAGTGAACCACTACCAACACGATCGCAAAGTCGCGGGACAGTCTGAGGACTCTGCGACTGCCGGCGGAACCTATCCGAGCATCCGGCGCCGGCGCGGCGTTTCTTGTCGTTCAGAGATCGCAGGTCTTCTGATCCGCTCGCTTGCGCTCGGGGCTCGGATCCGTGAAACCGAGTATCGACCCGGGCGATGCTCGTGTCTATCATGTCGCATTGTGCGGTCGGAGGTCGCACGACGGTCCGAGGGTTTGAGGGTCCAGGGATCCGAGGGGCTGAGGGACACCGTGAGGTGCGGCTTGCCGCACCAATCTTGATGGATGCGTCGGCGAGCAAAAACGGTGCGTCGAGACACACCTTGCCGGCTACGTCGCGCAAACGGAGAACACCATGCCAGAGAAGGTCATCATCATCGGATCAGGTCCCGCGGGGTGGACCGCCGCGATCTACGCCGCACGTGCGAACCTGAGCCCGCTCGTTTTCGCCGGCCGGCCCAAGAGCTTCCCTTCGCTCGTCCTCCCGGGCGGGCAGCTCATGCTCACGACCGAGGTGGAGAACTATCCCGGCTTCCCGAAGGGCGTTACCGGCCCGACACTCATGGCGGCACTCGAACAGCAGGCCGTACGATTCGGCACGCGGATCGTCACCGACGACGGCCAGCACCCTGACGTGTCGAACCCCGATGACGGCCATAATGCGAAGTACCACGACTGCAAGGCCGTGGACTTGTCCGCCCGCCCGTTCAAGGTCACCGGCGAAGACGACGCGGTCTACGAGACCCAGTCCCTCATCATCGCGACCGGCGCGACGGCGAACTGGCTTGGCATCGAGAACGAGCAGCGTCTGGCCCGAAGCGGCGGGGGGGTCAGCGCGTGTGCTGTGTGCGACGGGGCGATGCCGATGTTCCGCGAGAAGGAGTTGGCCGTCGTGGGAGGAGGAGATTCGGCGATCGAGGAGGCCACGTACCTGACGAAGTTCGCGAGCAAGGTCTATTTGATCCACCGTCGCGATGCCTTGCGGGCGAGCAAGATCATGGCCCAGCGGGCGATGGACAACCCGAAGATCGACATCCAGTGGAACAAGATCGTCGTGGACGTGCTGGGCGAGGCGAGCATCACGGGCTTGCGCCTTCGGGATACGATGACCGGCGAGGAATCGGACTTGCCTGTCGGGGGTCTGTTCATGGGTATCGGGCACACGCCGGCGACGCACTTCCTCGAAGGCCAGTTGGAGTTGAACGAGAAGGCGTACATCGAGTTGAAGGACCCCTATCGCTCGCTGACGAATGTGGAAGGGGTGTTCGCGGCGGGCGATGTGGCCGACAGCGTGTATCGGCAGGCGATCACGGCGGCGGCCATGGGCTGCAAGGCCGCGATCGACGCGGAACGGTGGCTCGCCGACCAGGGCATCCTGTAGGGCGTGGGTGCCCCATCCCTTCCGGGGGTGGGGGACGGACTTCGGGCCTGTCCGACCCTTGACGTGTTGGGTGCCATGTCTTCATGTCCCGCTGGAGCGGGGCAGGTAGGCATGTTCACTCGCGAAAGCACAAGACCGGGAGACGCACATGGCTTTCATACCCTATGCAGATCAAGAGCCGTTGAGCCCCGAACTGGCCGAGCTTTACGAGCGGTGCCGCGATCCGGAAAGCGGCAGGGTCGCGAATATCCTGCGGATTCACTCGCATTGCCCCGCCGCGCTCGAGGCACACCTGGGCCTGTACAAGACGCTGATGCTCGAGCGGTCGGCGCTCTCTCGTGCGCAGCGCGAGATGATCGCCGTCGTCGTCTCCCAGGTGAACGCTTGTCACTACTGCCTGCAGCACCACGGAGCGTCGCTCCGTCTGATCGTCAAGGACGAGGATTTCGTCGCCCGGCTGGAGTCTGACTATCGCGGTGTGGACCTCTCACCGGCCGATCGGGCGATGCTGGATTATGCCGCGAAGCTGACGCGCACGCCGGACAGGATGACCCGTGCGGACACCGACGCACTCCGCCAGGCGGGCTTCGACGACCCGGGTATCCTGGACATCTGCCTAGTCACGGCCTACTTCGCCTTCGTCAACCGCATTGCCGATGGGCTGGGCGTGGAGTTAGAAGGTCGCGCGGGGTGATGCTGGGCGCAATCGGACGAGTGCGTAACAGCTAATGATATTGCATGCCGCTGAGGATCGAAGGATCGACGGAATACCTTGTGCCGCTGTGAGACGCACGGACTGCAATCCTCACCCTCCGGCGGCATTCGTTTGGTGAACACGGCCCGCCCCCTACACGGACTCAATTCGGTCGATCTCCATCTTTGCGTCGTGGAGTGCCCGCTCACTTGCAGCACGGTTCGTCACGGCGATCCTGACCGCGGCCCCGCAGGCGCTGCTGAGGTGACGCGGGGTCGGCACGAGCTTCGCCCCCGACCCGGCCCAACACAGGACGCGTTCGGCCTGAACCGCGTGGCTGGTGGTATGGACCAGAATGACGGCGTAGTCAGTCATTGGGGCGCGTTCGCGTCAGGGCAGCGACGGCCTCCAGCGCCTGGTCAATCTCGGCCGGTGTGGTGAACGGTCCTGGGGAGAGGCGGACCGTGCCTTGCGGAAACGTACCCAGCGTGCGGTGGGCGCGTGGGGCGCATTGGAGCCCGGGTCGGCACATGATGTCGAACCGTTCGTCCAGGGCGTGTGCGATTTCCGAGCTCACGCGGCCGTCGACGGTAAATGAGACCGCAGCCGTCCGGGCGTCCGCGTCCTCGGTACCTTTCACGCATACGCCGGGGATGCGCCGCAAACCGACTATCAATCGGCAGGTCATGCTCTGTTCATGTTCGCGGATTCGTTCCACGCCTCGGTCGAGCACGTAGCGTACGCCGGCGGCGAGCCCGGCCAGGCCGACGGAGTTTGGCGTGCCGCTCTCATACTTGTCTGGGAGGATCTCCGGCTGCGATTCACGTTCGGACGCGCTTCCCGTCCCCCCTTCCGTGAGGGGCGGCAGCATGGCAATATCGAAGCCGTCGCTGATAACGAGTCCACCCGTACCGCTTGGGCCGAGCAGCGTCTTGTGTCCACTGAACGCGAGCAGGTCAATGTTGTCTTCCGCAAAGTTGATCGGTCGGCATCCGGCGGTTTGCGCGGCATCGAGCAGGAATGGGATGCCACGCCGGCGGGCAATCGCGCCGATGGTGCGAATGGGCAGGACCGTCCCGCAGACATTTGACGCGTGATTGGCGACGATCAGGCGTGTGTCCGGGCGGACTTGCTGTTCGAGCTCGTCCGGGTCCATCGAGCCGTCCGTCCGGCAGGGGGCCAAACTCACGGAGACGCCGCGACGTTCGGCCGCAGCCAAAGGCCGCATGACTGAGTTGTGCTCCATGGAAGTCGTGACGACGTGCGAGCCGGAAGGAAGCAAGCCGCGGATGACAAGGTTCAGGGCTTGTGTGGCATTCAGGGTGAAGATCACACGCATGGGGTCGGAGACGCCGAACAGTTCCGCCAGCGCTTCACGGGCATCGAAGCGAAACCGCTCGGCTTCGATCGAGAGCCGGTGGCCGCTCCGCCCAGGACTTGCGCCCACGTCGCGTAGGAATGCCAGCATCGCCTCATGCACACAGTCCGGCTTGGGCCAAGATGTCGCCGCGTTGTCCAGATAGATCATTGTGCTCTCGGGTCCTTGGTCAGCTTCAACATGAAGGTCTCGTCCTTGTCTTCATGGCTTAC
>JBDRKQ010000030.1:0-25194 GCA_043813895.1 Planctomycetota bacterium | reverse complement strand
ACGCGCGGTCCGAGCGGTTATTCGGGCTTTGAGACGCGTCGCGCGGAAGTTCGCGGACAGAGCGGTCCGGCAACACGTTGGCTGCGGTTCTCGGTTCCCTGTGTTCGGGCGATGAACCGTCGCCGGCAGCGTGACCGTTGGAGGCGAGCGTGCTGAAGCGACAACCACGATATGGCCCGATTGGGATCGACGTCGGAGGCGCGAGCCTCAAGATGCTTCAACTCGTGGATGAGGGCGGTGCGCCCTCCGTCGCGACCGCTGCCCACTACGTGATCCCGTCAGGCGTCGAGGGAGCGGTCCCGCGCGAGGTGCTGATCCAACGGGCAATCGCCGATGCCCTTCGCCGCCATCCGTTTCACGGCCGGGCGGTGGTCAGCGCGCTGGGCATCCGTGATTTCCAGATGAAAAGTGTTCGGATGCCTCGGATGCCTGCATCGGATCTGGCTTCCGCGGTAAAGTTCGAAGCGCAGGACCGGTTCGACCTCGATCCCGAGACGAGCCAGTATCGTTTCATCACGGCCGGCGAAGTGCGTCACGGAAACGAACTGAAGGAAGAGGTGATCGTGTTCGCCGTGCCCGATGACGTGGTGCAGGCGCGGCTGGACCTGCTCGAATCCTGTAAGCTCCGCCCGGCAGCCATCGACATTACGCCTTGCGCTGTGGCCCGGAGTTTCTTCCGGTACCTGCGGCGTGCGGAAGACGCGCACGCAGTCAACGTGTTCATGGACGTGGGTTTGTGCGGCGCCTGTATCGCCATTGCGC
The DNA here is from genome assembly GCA_043813895.1 of Planctomycetota bacterium. Classification (GTDB taxonomy): domain Bacteria; phylum Planctomycetota; class Phycisphaerae; order UBA1845; family UTPLA1; genus CAZTAR01. The sequence continues at coordinate 24,432 of JBDRKQ010000030.1, read as the reverse complement.
GCGGCACGGAGCTGATGTTCCTCAAGGTCATCGAGGTCGGCGGCCGGCACTTCAACAGCGCCGTTGCGGAATCGCTGAACATCTCAGCGGAGGAGGCGGCGGAACTTCGGCTTCGGCTCATGCAGGGCAGCCAAGGTCGCCGGGCAGCGGACAAGCAGGCCGTTCAGGATGAAGTCCGGACGACAGTGTCGAACGCGATTCGGCCGCTGGTCGAGCGGTTGGCGCGGGATGTGCAACTATGCCTGCGTTACTTCTCGGTTACGTTCCGGGGCCAACGGCCGGAGAGCCTGACCTTCGTCGGCGGAGAAGCGCACGAGCCGATGTTGGGCGCGATCATCGGCGAAGCAGTGGACGTGCCATGTACGATCGGACATCCGTTGCGCGGAATCTCGCGCGTCTCGTTGATCGGCGGCTCCGACACTCGGACGTTCCAGCCGGCGTGGGCGGTTGCGTGTGGACTGGCAATGTGGGGTTCGGAGTGGATCAAACCCGCGCAGCTGCCGGCTGGCGTGTCGGCGTCGGGCTCTGTGGGCGCGGCGCCTGTGCAGGCCCTTGGGAGTGCGAAATAGCGTGAAGGATTGCGACTTCATACCGGCGAAGTATCACGAGGTGAGAACGCTACGGCATGCGCTCAAACGCCGGGCGTCGTGCCTGGCGAGCCTCTTGGTCATCATGGCGGTGTGGATCGTCATGCATCAACATCGAATCAGCACGGCCCAGGCGATGCTGCCCGAGTTGGACCGGCAACAGGAACAGATCGAGATTCACATGGCGAAGAAGCAGGCCATGGAATCGCGGCGCGCGAATCTGCGGAATCACAAGCGTCTTCTCGGCGAGTTGGAGAACGCGGTGAGCCTCGAACTGGCGTTCAGTGAGATCGGACGCCGGCTCCCGAAGACGGTGGTGCTGACCGAGTTGACGCTGACAAGCCCGTCGCTGGCGAGGTTCTCCCTGGTAAACGAGGAGCCGGAAGACCCGCCGCCCGCACGCGGCCGAAACCCCAGACGGGGAGCGGTTGCGGCCAAGCCGTGGCGGGACACGGTTTCGACGACGCCGATGATGTCGATCGAGGGCGTGGCGGTGGCGAACCCGGACGTGGCGGTGTTCGTTGCGAACCTGGAGAGTTCGCCCCTTTATGATCGTGTTAACTTGAAAGAGACGAGAGAGCCGATCGTTTGGGCGGGTCGCCGGGCACAACGGTTCGAGTTGACGTGTGAAGTCGTCGCGCAACAGGGGAAAGCACGATGAACATGCTGAAGCTCAATGTGATCGCCGTGCTGCTGGTGGTGTTGCTGACGGCGGGGTTCGGGTTTGGGCTGCTCGTGCCGGGGGCGAAGGAGCTTCGGGCCTGCCAGTCCGGAGTGGTCGCGAAGGCCGAGGAGGTGTCTTCGCGCCAACAGATTGTCGGCGACGTGAGCGTTTTGTATGCCTCGATTCTCGCGATGGACGAGGAGATGCGCGACTTTCAGAAGCGCCTTCCCTCCGAGCGGCAGTTGGGCGAGTTTCTGCGCGATGTCTCGGACAATCTCCAGTCAAGCGGCGTGACCAACTACATCGTTCAGCCACGGCCCGCACTGCAGGTGGATGCGGAGAAGCTGCCGGCCTCGTTGAAGGAAGCTGCCGGAACGACCATCCTGCCTGTGCGCGTCTCCTTCAAGAGCGACTTCGGCCGACTGTTCGAGTTCGTCGGGAAGATGGAGGCGTTGCCGCGGCTGTCGCACGTCGAAGAATTGAGTCTTGTCAACGACGAGCAGAATCCGGGGACAGTCCAGGTGGAGATGATGCTGCACACCTACTACTACTCGTCGCAGTGAGCATCCTCGATTTGCAGAGAGTTTGGTTGGAGGCTGCACGGGCACACGGGGTTACGGATGTCGGAACAGGCAGGCAATCTGGTCAGGCGGGTCAAACAGGACCTGATCGCGAACAAGAAGAAGACCGCGATCCTGGGCGTGCTGTTGGTGGCGCTGCTCGTGGCGCTATTGCGGCTGGCCGGTTCCGATGCTACGCCGTCGGAAGCAGCGGCCGAGCCTGCGGCGCCGGTCGCCGCGACCACGCCGAAAGATCCCGTTGTTCCCACGGTCCGCCCGATGCCACAGTCCGCGGCGCCGCCAGCGACGAAGGGCGCGCCCATGCTGAAGGAAGAGGCCGGTACAACTCATGTGTCACAGACGGAGAGGAAGCCGGCACTGGCGGCAAAGAGGCAGGCGAAAGCCGTACCCGTCGACGACATGTCACGGACCCAGACGCGCAACATCTTTGAAACGCCATCATGGTCAGTGTTTCCGCCAGATATCGACCTGAGGTCGAAAGACAGCACCGACGCTGACGGAGCGAAGAGCAGCCCTTCCTGGTTGACGCAAGTGGGAGCAATGCTGGCCGAACGGCAGGCACAGCGAGCTCAGCAGGTGGCGGCGATAAACGAGGCGCTCTCTCAACTGGAGCTGCAATCGACGATGACGGGCGGCAAACCTCTCGCGTACGTTTCCGGACGTCTGGTTCGCGAGGGGGATACGATCAGGGGGTTCTCGGTCGTTCGCATCGAGGACAAACGCGTCGTTCTCCGCAAAGACACTTTCAAACGCGAACTCACCATGCCTTGAAGCAGAACCCATACGGTCCGACAACCGATTGATTACAGGCACAAGAAACGAGCCTGTTGGTCGCCTCGAGAGGAGGCGAACGGGGGATTCTCCATGACTGTGAGCGGGCACGGAGGCCGTGGCGTGAAGTTGATCGGACGGGCAGCCTGTGCGCGCGCCAAGTGGCCGGTCGTCTTCGGCGCGGCCGCCATCGTCGTGTCGTCCGCCTTGCTCAGTCCGCCTCCGGTTTGGGCAGGACCGGGATCGGACGATGAGGACGAGGCGAGTCCGGACGTGGTGCGCGACGCGGCCTTGGATGAGACAAACGAGCCAGAACGAGAATCGCCACTCATTACCGTGGAGAGCGACGATCGCGTGACGGTGCATGTGGCGGGGCTCCCTTTGGCGGACGCACTGCGAATGCTCTCCGAACCGGCGAAACGGAACATCATCCTTGCCGAGGGCGTAAGCGGCACGGTGACGGCGAGCCTCTACAACGTGACGTTCAAGGCGGCCCTTGAGGCCATGCTCGTGTCGAACGGCCTGGGGTATCGCGAGCAGGGCGATTTCATCTACGTCTATCCCCTGGAAGAAGTGCAGAGGATGCTGGAAGCCCAGCGGCGGATCGTTTCTCGCGTCTTCAGGTTGACGTACGTCAACGCGGCCGTGGCAAAGGAATTGATCGAGCCGCTGTTGAGCACCATTGGAAAAGTGGCGGTGACGCCGCCCTCCGAAGTGGGCCTTGGCGGTGAGGCGGGCATCGGCGACACGAACGGTGATGCGCTGGCCTCCGCGGATGCACTGTTGGTTACCGATTACGTTGAGAGGCTGGAAGAGATCGGCAAGATCCTGAAGGAGCTGGACGCGCGGCCCAAGCAGGTCTTGATTGAAGCGATCATCATGCGTGCCTCGTTGAACGAGGAAAACGCACTGGGTATCGACTTCACGACCGTGGGGGGTATCGACTTCACGACGTTGTCGAGCACGAGCCCGGCCGCCCAGGACATCACGACGGGAAACACGCCGTCGGACATGCTCGGCGATACGACGTTTACCGTTCGCACCGACTTCAACAACGCGATCCCGGCGGGCGGCTTCACACTGGGAATCCTGAAGGACCAGATAAGCTTCTTCATCCGCGCGCTGGAGCAGATCACCGATACGGAGATCCTGGCGAACCCGAAGGTTCTGGCGCTGAACAAGCAGGTCGGACAGGTGATCGTCGGCCGCCGGGACGGCTACTACGTCACGACTGTGACGGAGACGACGACGGTGCAGACGGTCGAGTTCCTGGAGACGGGCACGCTCCTGACGTTCCGGCCGTTCATCGGCGACGACGGCTACGTGCGGATGGAAATCCACCCGAAGGACTCCACGGGCGGCGTGGAAGAAGGGCTCCCGTTCGAGGTCACGACGGAAGTGACGTCCAACATCATGGTAAAGGACGGCCACACCATCCTCATCGGCGGCTTGTTCAGAGAGAACAGCCAGGCGACACGCGGTCAGGTGCCGGGACTCGGAAACATCCCCGGCGCCGGCGCGCTCTTCCGCCGAACGCGCGATTCGGGTGTCCGCGAAGAGGTGATCATCCTGTTGACGGTGCACATTCTCAAGGGCGACCCGGACGAGGCCGCCGGCGAGGAGATGCGAGAAGACATGGAACGTTTCCGGGTCGGGATGCGCAGCGGGATGCAGTGGTTCGGACGCGAACGGCTGTCGCAGGCGCACTACCGCGCGGCCTTGGCGCATCTGGCGGACGGCGATACCGCGAAAGCGCTGTGGGATGCGCAAATGGCCGTTCACAACAACCCGCAACACATCCACGCGGCGAAGTTGAAAGAGCGCCTGCAGGACGAACGCGACTGGGACTCGGACTCGTCGTCCATTCGGATGTATCTGCACGATCGCATCGCGGAAGAGCGGGGAATCACGACAGCGCCGTTCGGGCGGCCGGGACCGCCGTTCGTGATTCCCGAAGATCTCGACGGACCGACGGGCTTTGAAGAGACCGAGGAGGCCCCGGGGAGCGATCCGCCCAAGGACTTCGCGTCGAAGCATGGCGACAGAACGGAGCAGGAATCGTGAGAAGACGTCCGCGCAACCTGGATCCGATTGCGGTTGTTGTGCCGTTTGTCCTTGCCGCGTTGGCAGCCGGCGGATGCGGAGAAGATTTCTCAAACCTCGTCCGCGACCACGTGTCGAAGGACCGCAAGGCGGACGCGCAGAAACAATGGGACGCGATGCGTGGAAGCGTGAAGCTCCAGCTCGCGGAGAATCAATTGTCGTCCGGCCGACTGGAGGAGGCGCGGAAGACGCTGGAGCAGGCGATCGCCATGTCTCCGGATAGCAGTCGCGCGCATCTGCTTTTGGCGAGGCTTGAACTCGAACGCGGCGAACTGGCCAAGGCGCGCGAAGCGATCGACATTGCCTCTTCTCTGCCGGGCAACGATCCGGAGGTCGAGTATGTTGCCGGCATTGTGGCCGAGCGGTACGACGATTTGTCAAAGGCACTTGGTCACTACACGTATGCTGCGATTGCCGAGCCGCACTGCCCTTCCTATGTTCTTGCGCGGGCGGAAACGCTGGTGGCGCTCGGCCGTCATGTAGAAGCGCTGGAGGTCATCAACGAGCGTATCGCGGATTTTGACGGCAATCTCCCGATGCGAATGCTCGCCGCGCGACTCAACCGGATGCTCGATCTGCGCGGCCCAACGGTCACCTGGTGTCAAGAGGCACTGCGGCTTTCGCAGGACGACCCGCTCGCGACGGCGGAGTTGGGCCGGCTGTTGGTTTGGGCCGGGGAATACGAGGAAGCGATCGGCGTTTTGCGTCCTCTCGTGGAATCCGCCACATCCGGCGGGCGGACAATGGCGAGCACGGTCTGCCTGGACGACGGTGGGGTCGTGACGCCGAGCGTGCTGCGCGCGTTGGCCAGAGCCTACGTGGCTACGAGACAGTGGCAGCAGGCCAAGTTGGTGACAAAGCCGTTGATGGCGCGTGACAAACAGGACGTTGCGTCGTGGTGTCTCTTCGCGCGGGCGGCGTTGGAGTCGGACGACATGGACGGGGCTTGGGAAGCGCTTCGGGTTGTCCATTCGCACAGCCGGCCGACCGCAGAGACGAAGCTCTTGGCCGCGCACGTCGCGCTCTGTCGTGGGGACAACGAGGCTGCCCTGGCGGCCGCGAACGAGGCGTCCGAAATCGACGCGTCTTTCGTGACGACCTACTGCATCATGGGGCAGGCCCGCGAGGCGCTCGGCGAACCCGACCGGGCGCGTGAGGCTTACGCCAAGGCGGTCGAACTGGACCCGATGTCTCCCGTCGCACAGTCTCTGTTGTACGAACTCGCGCGGAACATGACTCGGCAGGAAGCAACCGAAGGAGAGGACGGGGACGAGGAGGCGGGCGTTGAGGCCCATCGCGGGCGGACGATCGAATCAGCTACAGTATTGGTGAATCAGCGCGTTGTCGAGTGCCGGAACAGCGGCACTCAGCATCGCTAATGGAGACGTTATGAAGACGCCGGACATCAAGCCCTGGTCTCAGCTTGATAACGAGCTGGAGGAGCACGGGGGAGTGTCGGGCGTGCCGCGCGATTCAGGCGCTGGTGGCGCTGATGGACTGTGTCCGTCCGGCGATACCGTTTCTTCGTCGAGTGGCGTGGTCAAGTCTTACATGAAGATCGATCCTCGTTGGGCGCTGGGGCCGTTGGCTGCGTCGTTTGTCTGGACAGCCTGGGAGGTGGTGCGTTCTTTGGGCGAAGATGGCGGCATACCGGCGGTCCGCGCTTTGGGGATTTTGGCGTTTCTGGCCGCGGCCGCGATGCTGCTCGTTCTTTCGATCGCGGCCCGGAAGCAGGCGATGACAAGCTTGCGGCACGCGATCCTTGATAGCAGGGTTCGAATGCCTTTGGAGATCGAAGGTCTGCCGCTTGGCGAAGAAATGCGGCCGTTCTATGAGGCGTTGGAGCACCACACGGAGAACGTCGAGCGTCGTGCCTCCGAAATCCTGACAGAACACAAGCAACTGGGCCTGGAGTTGAGTCTCTCGGAATCGCACCGGCGGAAGGCGGAGGCCGTCGTCAGCGCAATCCCCGAGCCGATTCTCGTGACGGACGCGTTCGATCAACTGGTTCTGGCAAACCCCGCCGCGGCGGAGCTTTTCGATTTGCCGGCGGAAGGCGTGGCGAACAAGCCGTTGGCTGAATTGATTTCGGACCACAAGCTCGTGCGATTCATTCAACAGGTTCGGGAGGTGGACCACCGAGCCGCGAGCCGGACGCTGGAGCACGAAATCGGCAAAGTGACGTTTGCCGTGCGTTTAAGCCCGTTTGTCTCGCGTACGGCGGGGGCCATCGCTTCTGATGAGCCCCATGGGGTCGTGGCCGTTTTCCAAAACGTGACGCGTGAGCGGGAAGCGGCCAGGCACAAGAGTGAGTTCGTGGCGCAGGCTTCACACGAGTTGCGGACGCCGCTCTCGTCGATTCGAGCATACGTCGAAATGCTCGTTGACGGGGAGGCGGCGGACGAAGAGACGCGGAGCGAGTATTACAACATTATCCAGTCGTCAGCGGACCGGCTCGGCCGGATGATCGACAACATCCTCAACATCAGCCGGATCGAGGCCGGCACCGTGCGTATCAACAAGGAGCCGGTGGCGGTTTCCATGGTGGTGAAGGAGGCGATCGACACGGCCAGACCACAGGCGGACGAGAAACGGATCTCGCTGACGGAGGAGTTGACTCCCGTCATGTACCGGGTGATGGCCGATCGCGACATGATCTACCAGGCGACGCTGAACCTGTTGAGCAACGCGATCAAGTACACGCCCGAAGGAGGCGGCGTGGAGGTGCGGATGACGGCACACGAGGACGATCAGACCATCTGCATTAAAGTGAGTGATACGGGCGTCGGCATCCCGAAGGAAGACCTGCCGCGGATGTTCGGCAAGTTCTTCCGCGTGGAGGCCAATAAGAAGATCGCCAAAGGGACTGGACTTGGTCTGAACTTGGTAAAGAACATCGTGGAGACGATCCACGGCGGAAAGATGAGCCTCGAAAGTGAAGAGGGCAAGGGCAGCACGTTCGGCATGACGCTGCCGATGGTCAGGTAGATGCGGCATACGCCGGAGGAGTCTCGATCTGATTGGGGGTAATTCGAGATGGCTGATTACACGATCCTTGTTTGCGATGACGAACCTCACATCCTTAACGTTGTCTCGACGAAGCTGCGAAACGGCGGCTTCGACGTGGTGACTGCGGCCGACGGGGAAGAGGCGTTCGAGCTGTCCCAGGAAGCATCGCCCGACTTGGTCATTACGGATTACCAGATGCCACTCCTCAGCGGACTGGAGCTGTGCGCGAAGCTCCGGTCGCAGGAGGCGACCCGCGATACACCGGTGATCATGCTGACGGCACGCGGCTTCTCAATGAACGATGACGCCCTGAAGGAGACCAACATTCGGAAGGTCCTGCCAAAGCCGTTCAGCCCGCGCGAGCTTCTGCGCTGTACGCAGGAAATCCTGAGCGTGGCCGCCGTAACGGCCGCGCCTGTTCCGGGAGGGTTGCCGGCTTGAATGATGCACCCACGATGAAGGTGACGACCGCGAACGAAGGACGATTGCCTTGCGAGGAATCGCCGCGACCGCTGTCGGCCGTGAGCTTCAAGCGCCTCGCCGAGCACTGGCGCGCGCTGTCGGTGTGGCTGACATTGTGGGACACCCGCGGCGGAATCGTGTCGGTTGATACAGACGGACGCCCGCCCTGGACTGCCTTTTGGGAACATGGGGGCGAGTTTCGGGAGGAACTCGGCCGTATCGCACGCGAGGTCTGCGATTCGTCGAAGACAGGCGGATCAGGAGTGGCGGGCGGCGTCCCGGGACCTTGGCACCCGGATATCGGCGTGATGGCCGCACCGGTGCGGCGCCGGCATCGTGTGGTTGGCGTGGTGCTTGGTGTGACGCTGCTGACCGATCGACCGGGCGAAGCGTTCGCGCGACTATGCACGCAATGTGAACTCGCCAGCGAACACACAGCGCACACGGCTTCACACGGCCCTTTGCTACAAAGGACGACATTCACCGCAGCGGAGGGCCTTCTCCGACTTTCGGTCGAGCAGACGCGAGCCCTGGAGGTGGCTGAAGAGGAGACCAGCATCCTGACCCGCAATCTTGAGAACACGTACGAGGAACAACACCTGATCTACCAGGTGAGCGAGATGATCGGCCTGCCGAAGAGGCCCGTGGAGGTGTTCGAGTCTGTGGGTCGCGCGTTGCTCGAAGTCGCTCGCGCGCGAGGCGTGGCGTTCGTCCTGACCGAACGGGAGTCTTCGTCGCCTTCACAGGTGAACGGCGGCGAATTCCGCCAGGACATACGGGATCGCATCGCGCAGACGGGAGAGGGCGCCCCAAGTCTCACCGACTTGGCGAGGCTCTCAGAGTGTCTGGGAATCGACGCGGCCTCGCCCGTTCCGTATCTCCTGCTGAACGAGGCCGGTGAGCGAACGGAATTGGCGTGGGCCAGGGATTGGCTGCGACATCTCGTCGCACTGCCGTTGTGGCACGAGAAGAAGCTGCTCGGCATCCTGCTGGCGATCAACTGCATCGATGAAGGCGATTTCACCTCGGTGGACGTGCAGTTGTTCCGCGCCGTGGCGGATCGTGTCAGTGCTTTTCTGGAGAATCAGCACTTATACGATGATCTCTCGGACCTGTTGATGGGTATGCTGCACGCCCTTGTGAACAGCATCGACGCAAAAGACCCGTACACGTGCGGGCACTCGGAACGCGTCGCGTACATCAGTCGATGGCTGGCACAGGCAAGGGGTATGGCGACCGCCGATTGCGAGCGCGTCTATCTGGCTGGGCTGCTTCACGACATCGGAAAGATTGGCGTGCCGGACGCGGTCCTGTGCAAGCCCGGGAAACTGACCAAGGAGGAATTCGGCGCGATGAAGCGGCATCCCGACATCGGCGCGAAGATTCTTTCTCGGGTCAGACAGGTTGCGGACCTCGTGCCGGGCGTCCTGCGTCATCACGAGCGGATGGATGGGCGAGGGTATCCGGCGGGGATTAGCGACCGACATATTCCGCTGTTGGGCCGGATCATCTGCCTGGCGGATTGCTTCGACGCGATGACGACAAACCGAACGTACCGCGTGGCACTGCCGCTGCCAACGGTCGAAGCGGAGATCCGGCGGTGCTCGGGGACACAGTTCGACCCGAAGCTGGCCGATCTGTTTGTCCAATCGGACCTGGTCGCATTGTTGAAGGAGGCGCACGGTTTCTCGGGCGCGGTGTCGGACCTCGGCCAGCAGGGCGCGCTGCACGCGGTCATGGGTAATTCGGGGGACGTGCAGGCCCTTCGTCCGGAGGCGCCGAGGATGCCGGCCGGCGTGCACTGAATTCGAGGCATGGGGATCGCGCATCGTGTCAATGAACATCACTGAGTACGGAAACGTTACGGTGCTGATTCCGAAGGACGACCTTGTCGGCGAGTTCGTGGACGTCTTCAAGGCGAAGACGGCGGAACGCCTCGCGCTCGGCAAGTTCGATCTTGTGGTGGACTGCACTTCGCTTGACGGCTTTGACAGCGCGGGACTCGAAGCCCTGGTGGACTTGCAGAACCGATGTGAAGACGAACTCGGGTCCGTGAAGCTGTGCGGGCTGGACGAGACGTTGACGAAGATACTCGATATCACACGCTTGATGCGCAGGTTCGAGGTGTTCGCCGAGTTGGAGTCGGCGGTCAAGAGCTTTGACCAGTAACGCGTTTCACAAGAAACGCGACGATAGTCGCTGGACCGAGAGTCTCTTCTCGGTCCTCAGGCCGACGCGACAGAGAATCACAAGAGGCAGAGTGTAAGCTGCGAAGGATCACGGCGAGATGGGACAGGCAGTCGCGACAAGCACACGAAAGCAGATCGGGCAGGTCCTCCTGGCGAAGGGCATTCTCTCCCAGGAGCAGATCGACGCCGCCATGGAAGAGCAGCGTAACCGTGACCATCGGCAGTTGCTCGGCGAAGTCCTCGTCGAAATGGGCATGGCCACGGAGGACCAGGTCGTCGAAGCCCTGGCGGAAGCCTACAACGTCCCCTACGCCAAGCTGAGCCCGCGACTCGCCGATGCCAAGGTGATCGAGCTGGTCCCGCGGGAGTTTCTCGAACAGCACAACGTGTTGCCGCTATTCAAGGTTCACAATGTTCTGACGGTCGCGATGAGCGAACCGTCAAACGTCTTCCTGATTGAAGAACTGTCGAGGATGACACATTGCACGCCGCAGGTCGTCGCCGCGACCTCGGCGGACATCCAGGCGATCCTCGCGCAGTACGTCAACACGGCCAACGTCTTCGTGATCGACGACATTATCGAGGACGTCTCGACTGATACGTTCGAGTTGATCGAGTCGAAGGTCGACGACATCACGAACCTGGAGGGCATGGCCGGCGACTCGCCCGTGATAAAGCTGGTCAACTATCTGTTCTATAGTGCCGTCAGGGAGGGGGCGAGCGATATCCACATCGAGCCGGACGAAAGCCAGCTTCGTATCCGGAACCGCGTCGACGGCGTGCTGTACGAGAAACTGAAACCGCCCCCACAGATGATGGCCCCGATCGTGTCCAGGATCAAGATCATGGCGGGACTGGACATCGCAGAGCGGAGGCTCCCGCAAGACGGCGGCATCCACGTCATGATGGAACGCCGCCCGGTCGACCTCCGCGTATCGACGATGCCGAACCCGCACGGCGAGAAAGTCGTCATCCGGATCATCGACAACACCCAGGCGTTGATCAATCTGGAGACGCTCGGCTTCTCGATCGAGATGCTCAAACTCTTCCGCAAGCAATTGAACCAGCCGCACGGACTCGTGCTTGTCACGGGGCCGACGGGCTCCGGAAAAAGCACGACGCTCTACGCCGCCCTCGCGGAGATCAACGCTCCGCAGAAGAACGTCTCCACGGTCGAAGACCCCATTGAATACAACTTGCGGAACGTAAACCAGTTCCAGATCAGTGAAAAGATCGGCCTGAAATTTGCCACGGTCCTTCGATCGCTGCTGCGCCAGGACCCGGACGTGATCATGGTCGGTGAGATCCGCGATGATGACACCGCCAAGACGGCCGTTCAGGCTGCGTTGACCGGACACATGGTCCTCTCGACGCTCCATACAAACGACGCCGTCTCCGCGGTGACCCGGCTGAACAACATCGGTGTCGAGCACTTTCTGATCAGCGCGTCCTTGGATGCGGTCCTCGCGCAGCGTCTGGTCCGGAAGATCTGCCCGCACTGCAAGATGGAGTACGAGCCGACACCGAACATCAAGCACGCCATGCAGAAGTTGGGGCACGCGGTGGAAACACTGATGCACGGCGAGGGGTGCTCCAAGTGTCACGGCACGGGACACTTAGGACGAATCGGGGTGTACGAGTTGTTCGTTCCTGACGATGACGCCAGACAGGCGATTTCGGAAGGTGTGCCGCTTCAGGAGCTTCGCAAGCTCGCGCTGAAAACAAATATGACGACGCTTTATCAGGACGGCATGGAGAAAGCTCGGGCGGGGATCACGACCGCCGAAGAGGTGTTCCGCGTGTGCGCGGGCTAGCGGCAATAGGGAGGACGACGGTGTCCACGTTGACAAACGAACCACACGTTCTGCCGAGAATCCCTTCTCGGGGTCGGTCTGAGGACCGAGAAGGGATTCTCGGCCCAGCGAATACAGCCGGTAGCGCGTCGACGGGGGCGCTGGCATCATTACTCTCCGAGACCGCGCGACGCGGCGCGAGCGACCTGTTGTTGATCTCCGGGGCGCCGCCGGTCGTCCACGGCGTGGTGGGCTGGCAGCCGCTATGCGACCAGCAACTCTCAGCGGACGACGTTCGGGAAGCCGTCGAGGCAGTCTTGAGCGAATCACAGCGAGCCGCGCTGTACGAACGCCGAGATCTCGACTTTGCGCTGGTGCTGCCGGATGCCGGCCGGTATCGCGTCAACGCACATTACCAGCGGGGGACACTCGCGGTCGCGATTCGGGCGATCCCGGTGGCGGTGCCGCGCTTCGAAGAGCTTGGGCTGCCGCCGCAGGTGTTGAGGCTGGCGGATTTCACCAACGGCCTCGTCCTCGTCACCGGTGGCACAGGGCAGGGAAAGACCACGACCTTGGCCGCAATCGTGGATCACATGAATCGAACGCGGTCGGCACACATCGTGACCATCGAAGATCCGATCGAGTTCAGTTTCGAGCACGGCACCTGTTTTATAGAGCAAAGGCAAATCGGCGAAGACAGCCCGACATTTTCCTCGGCACTCCGGCACATCCTTCGCCAAAGGCCGGACGTCATCCTCATCGGCGAAATGCGCGACCTCGAGACGATCGCCACGGCACTGACGGCCGCGGAAACGGGGCACTTGGTTCTCGCGAGCCTCCACACGTCGAGCGCCGCCCAGACCCTGGCCCGTGTAATCGACGCGTTCCCGCCCACCCAACAGCCGCAGGTTCGCACGCAGATGGCGGCATCCCTCCGGGCAATCGTCTGTCAGATGCTCGTCCGGGACCATGCCAACGAGACGTTGACACCGGCAACCGAGATTCTCATGGCGACTTCGGCCGTGTCGAGGGCGATCCGCGACAACGAAACGCACCTGATCTACTCGATGATGGAAACCGGTAAGCGATACGGGATGCACACGCTCGAACAGTCGCTCGCCGACCTCGTCCGGAGCGGCCGGGTTGCGTGGGAAGAGGCGCACGCAGCCGCGGCCAACGTCCTGCGTCTCGAGCGGCTGGTCGGCCGACCCTCGCCCGAGAGTCCGCCCATGACGACGACTGTCGTTGAATCCTGCGATCTTGCCTGGTGTGCGGATGCCGTGGATGCCGCAGAGGATCGAGCGTAGTCCGGTCTGGAGGAACGGGTCATGCCCGCATTTTCTTACGTTGCACGCGATGATACCGGGGCTGAGATTGAAGGCCAGGTCACCGCCGCGTCACAGGCGGAAGCGACGAAGATAATCCGCAGCGAGGGGAAGTTCGTCGTGCGTGTCGCGCCGACGAGCGGGCGACATGTCGGTCTGGACGCCGGAACAGGAGCTGGCGCGGACCACAATGGCGGGCGCCTTTTCGGAGAGAAGTACAACCCCGAAGACCTCATCTTCTTCACGAATCAGTTGGCGGTCATGGTCGAGACGGGCGTTTCACTGGCGGAGGCGCTGGATGCCTGTACGAGCGATGGAAACTCGCCGCGATTCGCCAAGGCGCTGGACGGTGTGATAGACCAGGTAAACGCAGGATCGGAGTTCTCCGCAGCCCTGGCGGAGTATCCGAGGGTCTTTCCGCCGCTCTATGTCAGCCTCGTCAAGGCATCGGAAGCGTCGGGCATGTTGGGGTCCATGCTGGAGCGTCTTGCTGCACACCTCCAGAGCCAGCGCGACACGATGAAGAAGCTCAAAGGCGCGATCACCTACCCGATCGTGATGATGGTCTTCGCGATCGGCACGACGATCTTCCTGATGACGTTTGTGCTGCCCAAGTTCTCGGCGATCTATGCGGGACGGGAGGAAAGCCTGCCCGCGATAACACGAGCACTGATGGCATTCAGTCACGGCCTGACATCATACGGTCTATATGGGCTCGCGGTGCTGATCGCCCTGAGCGTCGGGGCGTTTCTCTACCTCCGAAAGCCGAAGGGACGGGAGTTTTCAGAGCGGATTCGCCTCCGAACGCCTCTGATCGGGCCGCTCCTGCACAGGACCTATCTGGCTCGCAGCCTTCGGACACTCGGAACGATGATCCAGTCCGGCGTGTCGATGCTCGACAGCGTACGACTCACGGCCCATGCCTGCGGCAGTCTCCACTATGAGCAGAAGTGGAATCTGGTAAACAAACGGCTCGAGTCCGGACAGCAGGTTTCAGAAGCCCTGGCGGACGACGAACACATTCCCAAGGCCGTAAAGAAGATGCTCAGCGCCGGCGAGCGGAGCGGCAAACTAGGCTCCGTGATGGAGCGGGTCGCGGACTACTGCGAAGCGGAGCTGAGCGTTTCGATCAAGGCACTAACGAGCCTGGTGGAACCGGCAATTGTGACGTTCCTCGGCGTTGTCGTCGGCGGGCTGGTATTGGCCCTGCTGTTGCCGATCTTCACGATCTCCAAGGCGATGCGTTAGAGCAGTTCACGACTGAGTGTGGAATGCCCTATCCGTCGAGCCCCTGGTATTGGTACGCGGCCACCTTATTCCCGAGGAAGGTCGGGACGATGAGCAGGCGGCGGTCCTTGACGTACTCGAAGTCAGCGACGTTCTGCCGATCGGCCATTGTGTCCAGGATTTGCACGACGCGCCCGTCGGGGGAGATGACGTAGACCTGCCCCTCCCAGTGGGAAACCAGGTAGTTGCCGTCAGCGTCGACGCGGATGCCGTCGATGACGCCCGCGCCCAGACAGGCGATGCTATCGACCCTCCCGTCCGCCAGGTTCACCGCTTTGAGCATGCCGTCTCCCGTGTTGCCGACGATCAGGCTGCCATCGTGGGCGAACAGGCCGTTTGCCCGATGGATCTCATCGCCCTCCTTCCAGAGTTCGATCTTCCCGTCGCGGAATCTGTAGATGTCGTTCGCCCTTGGCGACCTGGAGGTGTCGGAGACGTAGATGTTGCCGGCCGGGTCCGCCGCGATGTCGTTCAGGAAGGTTGCGCCTTGGACGGGGGACCGATTCACGACCTTCCCGTCGTCGAGATTGATCTCGACGATGTTCGCGCGGAAGCCTTCCACGACGAATAGCCGGTCCCCGCGAATGCACATGCCGCAAGGACCGTCCAGACCGGTGACCCAGTGTAGCGATTCGATCTCGCCGTCGAGCTTCACCTTGGAGATGAAGCCCGTTTCGACGTTGCTTGCCTGGATCTTGTCAAAGCTGCTGACGTAGAGGATGTCCCGCTCGGGGTCGTACAGTACGGACTCCGGAATCTTGAAATCGGCCGGCGTCTCCCATACTTTCTTTAGAATGCCGTCCTGCCTGAGCGGCGGTTTCAGCGAAACATTCGTCCGGCCCATAAACCCCCAGCCGCCGAAGGAATCGCTGACCATCAGGAAGATGTCGTTAATGCCTTTCTCCAGTGTCATGTAGGCGGCATCGTTCAGTCCAACCGTGCCGACGAAGGACGGATCGCGGCTGCGATACGCGCTCCTGCCGGAGAACACCTTCTTGCCGTTTAGGAAGATGTCGATGTTGTCGCTATACCCAAACGAAAGCTTGGCGGTCCGCCGTCTGTCCGACCGCACGACGGTCCTCGCGAAGACACAGTCTCCGCCTACCGCTTCATGCTTGAAGAGCTTTGATAGGTTAACGAGGCCGGACGGCTCGGCCTCGACCCTGCGCCACCCAGCGTTGAAGATCGTAAAGAACCCGGGGTAATTCTCGGTGTCGACTTGGGCGGCCGGGAACGGGCGTGAAACCTCCCAGCCACGGATCATGCGCGGCGGGGACTCGGGCGGCGGCGGAGCGGCGAACTCCAGGGTGTCGTCGTGCCTGTATTGGAAGTTCGAGAAGTAGGCCACGCCGTTCGTGGGCTCCGAGACGCCGATTGCGCCCTTGCTCAAGCCGTGCCTGAGATCGTGGATCAGCAGTGCCGGGCCTTCGGCGTCCCCCAGATACACTCGAGCCTGAGTCCCATGGATCTCCATCTTCACGTGCAACCACTGGTTCTCGGGAATCCGGGCCGACGCGGTGAAGCCATCGCCGGTGTACAGTTGCCAGCAGGAGGCGCCGTTGAACGTCGGCGCGTATTGCAGGGCATCGGGATACAGCCCGGCTCTGTGGGGTCGTAGGTAAAACTTCTCGTAGCTGTCTTTCGATTGCATTCGGAAGAGGATGCCAGGGTACGACCGGGAACCGTCAACCGCGATGTCTACTTCGATGACGCCGTTCTGGAATTCGACGTCATCGAGGATCGCCGTGCCGACGAGGCACTGCCTGCCGAGATGCTCGACGATTCTGGCATTCTCGATCACCCACCGATCGGAGTCGAAGCCGATGACCTCTGCCTGTGCGTAAACGCCGGTTGTTCCGCCGAAGACGGTGGCACAGAGCAGGAGAATGCTCGCCGCTGCCGAGGGTTGCATTCGTTTCATTGTGTCCGTCCTCCTCTCGATTCGTCACCCTGGATGCGCAATGCGCGCAAACCCCAAGCAAGACCGGATTCCCCAATGGGAACAACGCCTGCCAGATTCGGGCCTCACGCCAACCATGTGATCTTATTCTGAAGAGCCGCGGGCTTCAGCCCGCGCGGCCGTCCGGAGGGGCGAGGGTGTTCGCGCCGGGAACAACCGCGCGGACTGAAGTCCGCGGCTCATCGAGGGGTTTCACGAACGATTCGTGGGCAATGCCAACCCTTCGGGATTTGCCGAAGCGCGAGGGAGCCACGGAATCAAATCATCACGCGCCTGTTGTACACCCACCACTCCACGAGGAGGATGAGCAATGCCGCGCCGGCAAGGTAGGGCCACAAGGGCTCGTTGACCTTCATCGTGCCGGACACGGAATCGACGGCTTCGGTGCCGACCGTCAGGTTGTTGTTGGGCGCGATGTTGGACTCGTTCGCGTCGAGGGAGTTGACGGCGAAGACCTCCGCCGTTTCGAGTGCGTCGTCGAATTCGGCCTTGTACGCGCCGACGTCGCCTGTTCCGGCATAGGTCAGGGCGTGACGATCCCTGACTACGATCTTCTCGATCAGCCCGTCCGGTCGCTTGACCGTGGCCTCCTCCGCACCGGGCGGTACCGGGATGTTGACCGTGTGGCCCGGCTTGATCAGACGGCCCTCTTCCACGAGACCGCTGCCGGCGAGATACATCACCATGTTCTGGAGCAGGATCGGAAACGGAATGTCCATCGGCAGGTTCGAATCCAGGATGTCAAACGCGGTGATCACGTAGCGATGGCCGGGATCGGTGATGAACGCCATGACCGTCGAGTCTTTGCCCTCGATGAGCTTGTGGGCATGACGCGGCAGGGTCAGGCGCTTCCACTCGGTCACCATGATGTCGTCAAGTTGCACGCTCCTGAGCAGCGGATGCCTTTCGTCCCACACGACCAGCACATCCTGCTTGACGCTGTCGCCTCGTGCAACGCCTTCGATGATCGGCAGCCCGCCAAGAAAGACGTAGTTCCCCGGCGGCAACCGATCCGTGTCGTGCCGGTCGAGCACGACCAAGTCGAAGGCCGAGCGCCCCTCGAGAACAAGCTCCTCATCCGGGGCGTTCTCATATTCGCCGCCTTCCATGACCGTGTAGTCCTTGATTTCGAGGCTGTCCTTAAAGCCCTTCGCAAGAAAGTACTTTGCCTCCACGCGATCGGAGACGACCAGGATGCGGACTTCTCGTGGCGGATCGATCGGCCCGGAGACGCTGTTGTCGATGGCCAGGGCGTCCTCGCGATGCAGCCTGACCTCGACGATACCGGCGTCCTCGTGACTGATCTCGAAGACGACCGTCTCCCGCGCGGGCAACGCGGATGAGGCCTCATCGGAGTCGCCCGACGTTTTGCTCGATCCGTCACTCGTTCGCGCCGCCGGGCCGAGACGGACCTCGTGTATGGAGCCGGGACCGTGCAGGAGTTCGCCGTTCAGCAATAGCGAGATGTCCGATTCGACGGGCGTCGGGCCGAAGTTCTCCACCTCGGCGAAGACGGAGAGCAGACCGGGACGATCGTAGTCCCGCCGCACGGCAAACCCGACGATGCCTACGTTGTCCACGGCCGCGCCGATTCGGTGGTACAGCATCTGCCCCCGCAAGACGTACTCCTGATCTGCGTCGGCGATTCGGCCGTCACTGAAGAACTCGATGTCGGCCGAGCCGCGTTGGGCGGCATCCGGCACGCCCGTCCTATTCTCGTCAACGAGGCTCGACGAGTAGGCGACGGAGAGTTGGAGTGCCTCGCCGATATTGCTGGCTGCGTCCGTCGGTTCGATCTCGCGGATAAGTCGCGCCAACCGCCGCTTGTCATTGGTGAAACTGCACACGACGTTCGCGCGATTGGCGAAGCTGATGACCATTGTCCGCGACCGATCCGGCAGGTTCGATACGAATTCCTCGGCGGCGTCCTGGGCCCACGCCAGCCGCGGCCGCCCGTCGGCCTCCAGGGTTTTCATCGAGCCCGAGCGGTCGATCAGCAGGACGATATTCCGCTCAGGCTGCCGGCGGAAGTTCCCGACCGGCTTGGCGATCGCGAGCAATACGCCCGCGAGAATCAGAAGCTGGAGGAACAGTAACAGGTTCCTGCGAAGCTTCTGGAATGGCGCGTTAACTTGAAGGTCCTGGACGGCCTTCTTCCACAGGAGCGTCGAGGAGATCTTGCGGTCCTGCCGCTTGAGCTTGAGGAAGTACAGCAGCAGCAGCAGGGGCACTGCGATCGACGCGAAGATCAGAGCGGTCGGCCACGAGAAGAAGGTCATCGCACCAACCCCCGTTGACGCAGGTAGTTGAGCACAAGCGCCTCGAACGGTTGATTCGTCGGCGCCAAGACATAGGAGATGCCACGCCGCGAGCAGTAGTCGCGCAGGGATTCGCAGTATGCCTGGAGGTTCGCCTTGTACCGGTCCATGAGGGGTTTGCTGACCGTGATCTCCGCGATGTCCTCATCCTCGCAATCGACGAGCTTCAGGTCGCCTGCCAGGTCCGGCGTCAGTTCGTCGGGGCTGAGAATCTGCAAGGCGTAGATGTCCAACTGCCGACCGACAAGATAGCGAAGGCCCTCCTCGAAGCCGCCCTTGTCCATGAAGTCCGAGAGGATCAGGGCCACGCCCTTTTGCGTGTGCCGAAGGGCGAACTGCTTCGCGGCGACGGAGAAGTGGCTCTTTCCGTCGATTGTGGTGTTCTGCAAGAACTGCACGGCACGTGACATCATGCGGCGGCTGCGAAGGCCCATCATGCTGCCGACGACGCGATCGTTGTAGGCGTAGAGATTCACCCGGTCGAAACTGCACAGGGCAATGTAGGTGACCGCCGCCGCGACGCGCTTGGCGTATAGCGCCTTGGACGGCTCGCCCCAGTCCATCGACTTCGACACGTCCAGCAGTACCGTCACGTTCAACTCTTCCTCTTCGAGAAAGAGCTTGAGGAACAGGCGGTCCAGTCGGGCATAGATGTTCCAGTCGATGTGGCGCAGGTCGTCGCCGACCACATAGTTGCGATAGTCGGCGAACTCGGCAGACTCACCCTTGCGCCGCGACAGGCGCTCGCCCTTGTGGCTGCTGGCGTGGATCTTTCGGGAGACGATCTCCAGTTGCTCGAGCCGCGTCATGAAATCGGCGTCGAGCAACTCGGCGTGCCGCTGTCCGGCTTCTTGTCGTTCGATCGCGTCTGCCATAGTACCTGACCGTGCGTGGAGCGTCCCAGCCGGTGCGCCGTCGCCATGATCCGTGTCCCGGATTCGCGCCGGCGGGCGGCCCCGAGTCGCGCCCCCGGGATTATACCGACTCATGGCATCTCAGTGGAGGGGGGATGATCATTCTTGCACGGGGGGATCGCATCCCGCTATACTGCCCAAAGCTGGACTTCAGCGAACAGCACGAGAGAGGCGCCTGCTATGCCCGACCACGGGTCACAACATGCCCATGCCACGCCGGAGACCGGCGTTCAGACGGCCGTATGGCCGGAGGCCGTCGAGCCCCGCCTGCTGCCCATGTACCGGGTCATCCTGCACAACGACGACGTTAACGATATGCTCGAGGTGGTGGAATCCATCGTTTCGCTGACGCACTTGAACCAGCAGGAGGCGATCGAACGCACGCTCGAAGCCCACTACACGGGCTGTTCGCTCCTGCTCGTGATCCACAAGGAGCGGGCCGAACTCTACATGGAGCAGTTCCACTCACGTCGGCTCACGGTGACGATCGAGCCGGATGAGTAGCCCCGACGCAACGCCAATCAGAGCCGCGCGTGTCAGCAAGCGGTCGGTGTTCGACGAGAAGGCTCCTTGATCTGAACGCCAACCGCTGGGCCGAGGCTCGCCATTTGTCGCTGGGCCGAGAATCCTTTCTCGGCCCTCAGGCCGGTGCAGAATCACCCATGCATGCGACAGGTGACGCCGTTCTCGATGATGATTGACGTTCTCGTTGCCCCGTTTACAATTCCCGCGCATGAATCGTCTAGTGCATTCACTTTGGCCGCCTAACCTATTGGAGGAACAGTGCTGTGCGTAAACTACTGGCGTTGACAATGCTCGTTTCGATTTTGGTCTGCACTTCCGGATGTGGCACCGTGGCCAAGCGGGCCCTGAAAGAAGTCGCGGGCGCCGGTTCCAAGGCCATGTCTGTTCCCGGAACCAGCACGAGTCAGTTCTCTCGATTCAACAGCGTGGAGATCAAGCCGCCTCGGACCGATCTTGGCGGATTGGTTGATCGGAGATTCAGCACCGCGCTGACCGGCGCGCTGAGGTCCGAGCTGGTCTCGGGTGAGGACCCCGTGTTTCCAGGCGGCTCGCCGGTACTGGAGATCGATCCGGAAATCACCTGGTACAACGAAGCAGGCGGGCTCGGCGGACTCCTCGGTTCTGATTCCTATGCCGTCGTCCTGTTCTGGCTGAGTTCGGAGGGCGCGCCGGCCGGCAAGGTGCAGGTTGTCACCACGAGCGGCGCCAGCCGAACCGGCGAAGCCGATATGGCGAAGTCCATGGCTGGGGAACTCGCGAAGTTTTTCAAGAAGAGCCGGCCGAGCCGGAAGTGAGCAAAGAGGATCTTTGCTTTACCCGAGATCATGACATTGACGGTGTCACGCTGAGCCGAGAGTTCCTTCTCGGCTCTCGGGCCAAAGCCGAGAAAGGAATCTCGGCAGAGCGTGTGAAGGGAGCCTTATGGTGTTCCCACGGGTAACGAGTGGACCACCCTGCGGGGTGCCCCACTTGTTACCCATGCCACCCCGGCTAAAAGCTGGCGGATTCTCGCTGAGCGTGTGGGGGGATTCACAGACCGCAATGGGGAAGGACGGAATCGCAATACGATGTCTTCACCGATTCACGTTGAGTGCCTGATTGAACCGAACTACGGCGAAAACGCGCTCGTGATTTCGCACAGCGAAAAGGGGCCCTGTTGGATTGTCGATCCCGGCCTGCCGGATTCCGTGGAGCAGATCACGCGTCACATCAGTCGGAACGAACTGCGACCGCAGGCCGTTCTGGTAACGCACGGCCACCTCGACCATATCGCGGGCCTGCCAGAGCTGCGCGAGAAGCTCGGCGAGATTCCCATCTACATCGCAAACGAAGAAAGAGCCGCCCTGACGGACCCCAACGAGAACCTCTCCGCCGGGGTGGGAATGCCGATCGTCATCGGCGATATTGAGACGCGCGACCTGCCCGCCGGCGGTGAGCTGACGCTCGACGGGGTCACGTGGCGAATCCTGGACACGTCCGGACATTCACCGGGCGGCCGCAGCTTTTACTGCCCCGACGCTGGCGTCGTCATTGTCGGCGACGCGTTCTTTCAAGGCTCCATCGGGCGCGTGGACTTCCACCACAGCAACCCGGACAGGCTCCTCAGCAACATCCATGAGAACCTGCTGACTCTGCCAGGCGAGACACGGGTCTACTGCGGCCACGGCCCCACGACGACGATCGGGGAAGAGAAGCAGCACAACATGTTCCTTCAGGGATAGGAAAGAGCAGAGCCGCGACCGTGAGGGAGTCGGTCACCCTCCGACTTCAAAGGGCCTTACCTGCGAGCGGTGACCGCTTGCTTACGCGCGAGGCTCTGACCGTTGGCGGCGAAACGCCCGGATTACGTCTCCAGCTTTCGCCCCAGCGTCGATTCGATCTTCTCGATCTTGCCTGTCAGGCGGCCTTCTCGTCCCTGCCGAGCATCCAGTTTGATCGTGCAGGTGATGCGCCGGCAGTCCTGCGACATCCTGTCATAGCACTTCCTGACTACAGCGAAGACCTCGTCCCAATCGCCTTCGAGACACGTACCCATCGGCCCCAGCCGATACGGCACGCCGCTATCCGCAATGATCTCCAGACTCCTCGAGACATACTTCGATACGGACTCTCCCTTGTCCAACGGCGACATTGAGAACTCTGCGAGCACAGACATGGTATGGATTCCCTTCTTACGTTCTTCTCGCGGCCCGTTTTCCGAGACCGGCCGGGCTCGGCGCGCCGGGAACTACGCCTTGTCGTTCATTCTATTCTATCGGGACCATGCGAGGTCGTCGCGCGGGTGTCGGAAGCGCCCACGAACACATTCCAGGCACGCGGGCGCAGGCTCAGCGAGCACACCCCGCGGCCAAGGCCGCGGGCTCTTGCGGGCCGTGAGGTCTTGTGCAAGCGCGTCAAGCGTACCGCCAGTCGCGTGCAATTCCCGGCCGATGCGACAATAATCCGCACCATGATCAGCCGCACACAGGATGCGTTGCCTTGCTCGGGTGGGCCAGCCATCACGCAGATTGCGAGCCGCCCCTGGACGCGACAAGATCGCCACGCGCTCATGGCCACTTTGCTGTTGGCCGTGCTCTTGCAGTGTTTCCTCGCGACGCGCCTGGCGTGCATCAGCCGCGACGGTGTCCAGTTTGTCACCTATGCCAGACAGCTCGGCGCGGACCCCGTCCCGACAATGCGGACCACGACGAAACAACCCGGCTTCTCATACCTCTTGCTCGGCGCCCACCGGGCGCTTGGCCCGATCCTCGGCGGCGACACGCCGCTGGGCTGGCAGCGATGCGGCCAGTTGATCGGCTTGATCGGCGGGGTGTGCGCATGCGGACTGGTATTCTTCCTCGCGCGCCGGCTCTTCGACACCACCACCGCCTCCGTCGCCGGCATACTCGCCGCCGTCTGGCCCGCCGGCGCGCATCTCGCGGCTGATGTCCTGTCGGACATGCCGCACCTGGCGCTTTATCTTCTCGCCTTTCTCTTCGCATACAGGGCGCTGGCGACCGGGCGTGTCCGCCACATGGCACTCTGCGGCGCTAGCGCAGGCATCGCCTACATGCTCCGCCAGGAAGCACTCGGGATGCTCGCCGCCCCCGCCATTTGCTGGTGCCTGCCCACGTGTCGCCGATCGTGGAAGCCCAAGCTCCTGGGTGTCGTCCTCTTGACACTCTGCTTTGCGGCCGTCGTCGCCCCGCACTCTATCGTGACCGGCCGACTCATGCCCAACAAGAGCCTGGGCGAACTCCTCTTCGGCTTGTCGCTGACGACCGACGTACACCCAACGCCGCCGCTCGTTCTGGCCAGCGCCATTCACTGGTGGATGGCGCCGGCGAAAATGGTCGAAGCGTGGGGCAAGAGCGGCCGCTACGTCATCTCCACGCTGTTCCTGCTGGCCATGTTTCTCAAGTCGGCGCCACGCGCGGAAGCCAACGGACGCAGGCTGGCCGTCGCCGCCGTGCTGCTGCAAATGCTGGCGGTCCAGCTCCGCGTCAAGTCATACGGCGAGATCAGCTCGCGGTATATGGTCGTCCCGCTGGCACTTTCGATTCCCTGGGCCGCCGCCGGCCTTCTCGCGCTGCTCAACATCATCTCGCTACGCCTCCGCGCGAGGTGGCCAATCAGGCCGATCGACATCCGCACGGCAGGCATCGTTCTCGCCTCTTTGCCGATGCTCTTCTATCTCACAAAGCCCGTCGGCGCCGGAAAGGCCCACTACCGTCACGCGGGGCAATGGCTCTACGAGAATGCCGAACCGGGCGACGGCGTGCTGGCCCATAGCCGGCTGGAGCAGTTGATGTTTTATGCAGGCAGAACCTGGCCCGACGAGACGTGGCGCCGCCTCGATGAGGCGGCTACGGTGGATGACATCCGCCGGCAGATCGACGGGCATGCCGCGCGATGGCTCGTCGACGTTAAAGCCAGTCGGCATGCGACCATCGACGAATCCGCCC
>JBDRKQ010000029.1:0-10832 GCA_043813895.1 Planctomycetota bacterium | reverse complement strand
GCTGAGCGTGGTCCGGGCGAAGCCGGCCAGGCTCCACCCCTGGTAGGGCGACCAGTCTGCGTTGGTTTCCATCTTCCGCCAGTCCACCTTGGTCTTCCTGGTCGGATGGATGATCGCGATGTCGGCGTCGTGGCCTTTCTTAATGACACCCTTGCGGTTTCCAAGGCCCATGATCTTCGCGGGGGAGGTGCAGCACTTGTCGACGAGTTGTCGAATTGTCAATCGCTTCTTCAGCACGCCCTCGGTGTACACGACCGGCACGAGCGTTTCGAGCCCCGGCATGCCCATCGGGATCTTGGTCCAATCGCCCTTCCATATGGCCTTCTGTTTGCGCGTGAACGTGCAGGTGTCGGTCGAGACGGCACAGAGCGTCCCGTCCTTCACGGCCTTCCACAGACGACGCTGATCCTCCGGCTTCTTGAGTTGCGGGCAGGTGGCGTACAGGTGGCCGTCCTTGCCTTTGAATCGCGAATCATCGAGCGCGAGATACTGAGCACAGGTCTCGCCGTACACGTTCTTATGGCCTCGTTGACGCGCGTCCCGGATAATGTCCGCGCCTTCTCCGCTGGAGATGTGGACGACGTAGAGCTTGCCGCCGGTCGCTTCGGCCCATGTCACGGCGCGCCGAATTGCCTCCGCCTCGATGAAGTTCGGCCGCGTGATGGTGTGAAGATAGGCGCCGTGTTGTTTGATCTCCCTCGGGTTGTGGTGTCTGGCGATTAGTTCGCCGAGGACGCGGCTGCTCTCGGCGTGAACCATGAGCATGCCGCCGAGGTCCTTCAACGCTTCGAGTGCCTGGAACATGTCGGCGTCGTCGGATTGCCAGCCTTCCGCCTCGTAGATCATGAACTGCTTAAAGGTGGGGATGCCGGCCTTCACGAGACTGGGCAACTCCTTCTTCTGCTGGTCCCAGTTCGTGATCGCAAGGTGGAAGGCGTAGTCCACGCACGCGATGCCGTCGGCCTTGGCCATCCAGTTATCCACGGCGTGATGGAGGGTGTCCTTGCCGTAGGGGATCGCGAAATCGATGACGGTGGTGACGCCGCCACGCGCCGCCGCACGTGTCCCGCTGTCGTAGTCGTCGGACGACGTGGTGCCGCAGAACGGCAGGGCCAGGTGCACATGAACGTCCACAGCGCCGGGAAGAACGTAGCAGCCGTCGGCATCGATAATCCGCGTGCCGTTTTGGGCGGCCTTCGCCGCGAGGCGTCTGCCAACGGCGGCAATCTTCTCTCCCCGCAGGGCGACGTCGGCCTTCCGTGACTTGTCGGCGTTGACGATGGTTCCGTTGGCAATGATCGTGTCAAACCGCATCATGCGAGTACCTCCGGGCTGGGATCTGGCGCTCACCGCGTGTCAGGTGGTCTATTGTGCTTCGGCGGGTGCCGGCGGTCAACGGCGCGGCGTTGTCGGTTCCACGCACTATCGGCGGGGCCGATCCGAGCCCCAAGCGCCAGCGCGGGGTCTTCGCGGACAGGCCGAAGGTCTTCGGACCCGCTCGCTTACGCTCGGGGCTCGGATCCGGACCGGCGGCTCCGGTTGCTGCCAGGGGGCGAACGCTCTATGATTTTCCGATTCGTCGGGGCAGACCTCGACGGGAGGACAATGCCCAAACGCATCGTCATTCTGGGTTCGACAGGCTCTATCGGCCGCAGTGCGTTGAGCGTCGCGGAGAACCTGCGCGATGAGTTCGACATTGTCGCTTTGACGGCGGATTCGAATTGGGAGGGCATGGTCGAGCAAGTGGCGCGGCACCGCCCGCGCGTCGCCGTCATGTCGGACCCGGCCGCGGCGGACCGGCTCTCGGCGCATCTTGCCGAGACATCCACTGAGACCACGGTCCAGTCGGGGCCGGAATCGCTCGTGCGGGTTGTGGAGGAGGTGGCGTGCGATTTTGTCCTGGCGGGCATCGTGGGCGTGGCGGGTCTGCCCGCGACATTGGCGGCCGTGAGCCGTGGGCTGAGCGTGGGGCTCGCGAACAAGGAATCGCTGGTTGTCGCGGGAGAGTTGATGGTTCAGGCGGCGGGCGAATCGGGTGCGCTTTTGCTTCCTGTCGATAGCGAGCACTCCGCCATCTATCAGTCGCTCCATTCAGGACGACACGAGGAAATCGAGCGTCTGTTCCTGACCGCGTCCGGCGGGCCGTTTCGGACCTGGGACCTGGAGCGGATGAGAAGCGTGAAGCCCGCCGACGCATTACGTCATCCCACTTGGGACATGGGTCCGAAAATCACCATCGACTCGGCGACGATGATGAACAAGGCGCTGGAGATCGTCGAGGCGAAATGGCTGTTCGACGTCGAGCCGGAACGTATTGAAGTCGTGATCCATCCCGAGTCGATCATCCATTCGATGGTGGCGTTCCGCGACGGCTCCATCGTGGCCCAGATGGGACGTCCCGATATGCGGACGCCTATCCAGTATGCAATGACATATCCGCGTCGTCTGACGGGTTGCGGGGACCGGCTGGATTTCTCGCAACTCCAGCGGATGCACTTTGAGCCGCCGGACCTGGAGCGGTTCCCGTCGTTGCGTCTGGGTCACCAGGTCGCGCGGAGGGGCGGCACGGCGGGGGCGGCGCTCAACGCCGCGAACGAAGCAGCCGTCGAAGCGTTTCGCAAGGAGCGGATCGGGTTCTTGGACATCGTGCCGATCGTGGAGGACATCCTGAGCCGGCACGCGTATGCACCGCACCCCAGCCTGGAGACGCTGATGCAGGTCGACGCCTGGGCGCGGAAAGAGGTTTCTCAATGCTGCACGGTCTAGCAGTCGAGTCGTTCCTGGTGCAAGCCGCGTTGCCGAGCTGGGCATCCAACGCATGGTCTTTTCTTCTGTTGCTGCTCGGCTTCTCGCTGGTGATCTTCGTTCACGAGCTGGGACATTTCCTCGCCGCCAAGTGGGCGGGCGTCCGCGTGGACAAGTTCGCGATCGGTTTTGGCAAGGAGCTGTTCGGATTTACCAAGGGCGAGACGCGATACTCCTTCAACGCGCTGCCGCTCGGCGGATACGTGAAGATGCTGGGGCAGGAGGACTTCGTCGTCGACAAGTCCGGCGAGTTGAAGGTCAAGAACGACCCGGATGCGTTCACGAACAAGCCCATCGGCAAGCGGATGGTCATCATCTCCGCCGGCGTCGTGATGAACCTGCTGTTCGCCGCGGTGGCGTTCGCCGTGGTGGTGATGGTCGGCCGGCCGCAAGCACCGGCGGTCATCGGCGTCGTTGTCCCCAATTCTCCCGCGGCGCGCGCGGGATTGCAGACGGGCGACACGATCCTGAAGATCAACGGCGACGAGATTGATAGCTTCCAGGACCTGACCAGCACCATCATTCTGTCGGATCCCGAAGAGCCACTCATCATGGACGTGGAACGCGACGGGAAGCCCGTCCTGCCCAAGCTGGAGGTGAATCCCGAGTTTCAGAAGGACGTGAGATTGCGACGAATCGGCATTGCGTCGGGTCAGAACTTGCGCGTGGTGCTGCCTTCAATCCGGCTGGAGGAGGAACGCCTGCCGGACGAATTGCAGAAGGACGACGCGATTTACAAGCTGATTCTCCCGAGCGGCGAGGCCAAGCGGTTCAAGGACAAGGGCGTGTTCCGTCGGGCGATCCAGGGGGCGCGGGGAGCGCCCATCGAACTGGTCGTCAAGCGGCCGAAGAATCCTGATGCCTTGACCGCCGAGATGCTGATGCAGGCCGACCCCGACATCGAGACCACGGAGGTCCGCGTGCAATGCCAGGCGCTCTGGACGCCGTGGGCATACGATGAGCAGGACGCGGTCAGCGGATCGCTCCTTGGGCTGGTTCCGCGCCTGACCATCACATTGATGGAAGAGGGAAAGTCGTTCCAGAAGGCCGGCGCCCGATCCGGAGACGTGCTGGTGAGGCTCGGTTCGGCGTTCTCACCGACCTTCGACGAAGTTAAGCAGACCATCGAGGAGAATCCAGATAAGCAGGTCGAGATGGCGGTTCGCCGCCGCCGCGAGGAGAACCACGGCCTTGCCGCGCGGACGGTGGAATGCTGTGTGGTTCACCGCGAGACGCTGATTGCCGCCGCGCGGGAAGACACGGCCAAGGCGCTCGCCAAAGCCGTGGAACTCGCGACGTCCGCGGGACTGCCCGACGGCGAGGTCGAGACGTTGCGGAAGAAGCTGGAAGCACTGGGCGGTGCGAAGGAGTGGCGTCAGTGGCTCGAGAGCGTGGATGTTCACGAATTGGAGCTTGTGCCCAAGACGCCGTTCGCACTGTTTTCCAAGACGGTCCCCAAAGTGGACACGGCGATGCAATGCCTGGATGAGGATCATCTCGTCGTGGCTGATATCCGCGACACGCTCGGCGACGTCGGATCACCCGCCAAGAAGGCAGGCATCCCTCGGTTGTCGGTGATCCTGTCGGCCGCCGGCAAGCCGGTCAGCCAATGGTGGGAGTTGAGCGAGGTCTTTCGGCAAAGCGCGGGGCGGACGATTCCGCTGACCTACCGCGTGGTGGACGAGGTCGTGACGACGAAGATCACCGTACCCCAATGCGTATCGGCTACGCTCGGTCTTCCGCAGGGCACGCGCATCGTGCAAATCAACGGCGAGCATACGCGCCAGATCACGCGGCCGGAAGGCAAGCAGATTACCGTTGCACTGCCGGATTGGCGAGCCGTGGCCGCAATCCTGAAGGAGCACATCGGCGAGACGGTGAAAATCGAATACGTGACAGCCGAGGCCGAACGCAAGCAAGCTGACTACGCCGTCACCGCGGACAACACGGACCCCTGGCTGCATCGGGTTCAGTTCTCTGAGGGCTTCGCGTGCTATCCGCTGTTTGAGCGGCATCCCGTCAGGAATCCCATCCTGGCAGTGGGGGTCGGCTTCAAGCAGGCCTACCAAACGACCATGCAGACGATTCAGACGATTCGCCATCTGATCATCACGCGGCAGGTCGGCTTCAGCAACGTCAGCGGCCCTGTCGGCATTTTCCGCATCGGGAGTGAGGCGGCGGGCTCGGGCGTCATCTACCTGCTCTTCTTCCTGGCGCTCCTCTCGGCCAACCTGGCAGTCATCAACTTTCTGCCGTTGCCGATTGTGGACGGTGGGCTGTTCCTCTTCCTGCTTTTGGAGAAGATCCGCGGAGAACCGGTCAGCATCAAGACGCAGGTGGCCACGCAGATCGTGGGCATCGCGCTGATCGCCGCGGTGTTCCTGCTCGTGACCTACCAGGATATCAAAAACTGGATCGTCGGAACCTGACGCTGCGTTCAATCCGCCATCGAAACCCCCCACGACCCGATGACTCCCGCCGTGCCGCCTGGGGCGACGTCGGTCGGATACCGATCCTTTCCTGGGAAGGAGCGTAGATTATGAACTGAAAATGGTGCATCTAGGCCATTGCGGTGGGTCCGAAAATATGATGACCTACCAAGGTCTTTGCCCCGGGAAAGCAAGTGGGGATCCGCGGTAACCGCGGATCCCCAGACTGCCGGCTCCCTTCCACCCACCTGGGATTAGAAACCCTGCCCCCTCCAAGCTAACCGGAGCATAGCGAAAGAGGGGGCACCTGTCAATCGTTGATTCTCAGAAGATGCCACCCAATCCTCACCACGCGGCGGGCCGGCGCCGGAAAGCGTTCCACCAGGTGCGCCACGCCATCGCGCACCCGATGTTAGGGAGCAACGCCAGGGACGCAAAGAAGAAGGTTACACGCCGAAGAGTGTTGGCTCTAATGCGCGGAAGCGCCGCTGTGACAACAGATTGGGCGCAATCCTGGTGTTTCTGTTTGTGGGACCCGATGAAGTGGCGCCAGAGAGGCCGTGGAGCGGTTGTGTCTCCAGGTATGCGGGCGGTGCGCACCGGTTTTTAGGTTGCTTTTCCGACATCCCACCGCTGCGGGGGGCTTTTTGTGGGGAGCTGTTGCGCCCCATTGCCGGCACATCGGGCGCGTGCCCTTCGAGGGCGAAACGGGTCGGTTGGGGGCTGGCAGTGCCATTGGCGTGACACTGCCGGTCATTCCTCGGTCTTGGCATCACCCCTGGCAAAGATGCTGGCGACGTAATTGAGGACGTCGGTTGCGCTGGCCTCGTTGTAGCCGAAGTACTTGATGAGCCGCTGCTTGACGACGTCGATTTTCGCCTGCGTGTCGTCGTCGACGACGCCGCTGACGACGTTCTTGAGCTTGATGGTGTCCCGCTGGTCCTCGAAGAGCTTGAGTTCGAGCGCTTTCTGGAGTCGGGCGTTCGTGTGGTACTCGAACTTCTTTCCGTCCAGGGCGAGCGCACCGATGTAGTTCATGATTTCCTGACGGAAGTCGTCCTTGCGCGAATCGGCGATGTCGATCTTCTCCTCGATGGAACGCATGAGCCGCTCATCGGGTTCCTCGTCCTTTCCCGTGTACTTGTTGCGGACTTTCTCCCGTTGCGTGTAGGCGCGAACGTTCTCGATGTAGTTGGTTGCGAGTCGCATGATGGCGTCTTCGTCTGCGCTGATTGCCCGCTGGACCTCAGACTTCAGGATGTCCTCGTACTCTTCGCGGACCACGTTGAGGAGTTCGATAAACTGCTTCTTCGCCTCTTCGTCGGAGATGAGCGAGTGGTGGGAGAGCCCTGATTCCAACTCGTTCATGACCATGAAGGGGTTGATGCCCTTCTCTTGAATCGCCTGATCGCTGACGAGCGCGTTGGACAGCTTGTCCTGAATGTAACGGGGACTGATGCCCTGCATGCCCTCGCGTTTGGCCTCTTCGACGAGTTCCTTGACGGAGTCCTCGGTGAAGCCGGTGACGGTCTTGCCGTTGTAGAGCTTGAGCTTCTGGAGCCTCGTGAGCCCGGCCTTTTTGGGTTCCTCGATCCGTGTGAGTACGGCCCACATGGCGGCCGTCTCGATGGTGTGGGGCGCGACATGGAGGCCCCGGATCCTCTCGCTGTTGAAGTCCTTCTGGTAGATTTTGATCTCGTCATCGAGAACGATGTTGTATGGCACGTCGATCTTGATGGTCCGGTCTCGAAACGCCTCCATGAGTTCGTTGCTCTGGAGCTTCTTGTATTCGGGCTCGTTCGTGTGTCCGATGATGACTTCGTCGATGTTGGTCTGGGCGAACTTCTTGGGTTTGATGACGTGCTCTTGCGAGGCCCCGAGCAGGTCGTAGAGAAACGCGACGTCGAGCTTCAACACCTCGATGAACTCGATCAGGCCGCGGTTGGCGATGTTGAGTTCGCCGTCGAAGTTGAAAGCCCTCGGATCGGAGTCCGAGCCGTACTCGGCGATCTTGCGGTAGTTGATGTCGCCGGTCAGTTCGGTTGAATCCTGGTTTTTCTCATCCTTGGGTTGGAAGGTGCCAATGCCGCGGCGGTCCTTCTCGCTGATGACGAACCGCCTGACGACGATGTGGTTCATCACCTGCTTCCAATCGCCGTCATACTCTTTGAGGAAGTCGGCAAAGGTCCGGCGGCAGAACGGATCGAGATCACCCTCGCTGGACACGCGTTGCTCGGACGGCAGAACCTCGTTGAGCTTGGCCATGACTTCGCGGCGCGCATCGAGCGGAATGAGCTTGAGCGGCTCTTCGTGCATGGGACAATCGACGATGTCCTCCCCGCCGTCGGGCCTGGGGATCTTCCACGCAAAGGTGTACATCGCGCCTTCATCGAGCCTCGAGTAGTATTCGAGGCCCTTCTTGAGCAGGCGGGATACGGTGGACTTTGCAGAACCGACCGGGCCGTGGAGCAGGAGGATTCGCTTCTCGGTGCCGTAGCCCTGGGCGGCGGACTTGAAGAAGTCCACAAGCTGCATGAGTGAGCGTTCGAGGCCGAAGACGGCGTCCTCGCCGTTGCCGATTGGATCCGAGAAGAACTTGTATCGGACGAAGTCGTGCTTGAGCTTCGTGTAGCGTTCCGCGCCGAAGTGCAGGATCATGTCGTAGATTCGCTGGAAGGCGTTGCGAGCGACGCGCGGGTTGCGCGACACGATGTCGAGGTAGTCGTCGAACGTGCCTTCCCAGTGCTCGTCGCGGAAGCCCTTGGCATCAACGCGCTTGTCCACGAGTTCGAATATCTCGTTCTTGCTAACCATGGCCGGCGCCTCCGGATAAGGTCGGTGTTTCGCGTCTCGCTTGGCCGGTCCGATCGGACAGGTACCTTATGATCGGCCACGCGTCGCCGCGGTCACAATGGTAAGATCGCGGCATCTGTCTACCAGATCATATCGGACGCAGAGAGGACGTCAACCCGGGGCGTTTTCTAACTTGTTGGCATCACGGGCGTTAAGGGCGGCAAGAACACGCGCTTCGGCGAGCGCATGCCACACGCTTGGTGTTTGGAAGGCCGGGGGACTCCGGTCACTTCGTGCAGCGCGTC
Organism: Planctomycetota bacterium; assembly: GCA_043813895.1. GTDB lineage: Bacteria > Planctomycetota > Phycisphaerae > UBA1845 > UTPLA1 > CAZTAR01. The sequence goes on along the minus strand of JBDRKQ010000029.1, from coordinate 2,500 downwards.
GATCATCATATGGACGCCGGCAGTTACCGGACGCGACTTGGATGAGCAAGAAAACTGAGGACGATGAGACATCCACCCACGGCGAGCGCCAGTGCGGGATGCGAAAGGACGAGGTCGGATCTCGGGAGCCAGTAGAGCTTGTCCGAGAGCAGTCCTGATCCCATGTAGCAGACGAGTCCTGAAAGCACGGAAACGACAACCCCCAATGCCATCGTTGTCATCGAGAAGAAGGACATGCTTTGGTCTCCTTTGCCGTCACGCTGCGGTGTGCAGGCGTGCAAGGGGAAGAGGATGCAACGGGCGTGCCGGTCGCGGGCGCGGCGAGGGATTGTCCGGCGTCGCCGATAAGAACCCTGATCGCGCAGTCGATCGGAGGGCGAATCGTCGGATTGAGTGTCGTCCCGAAAACCGCAGCCCGCGATTGGGTAGAACTTCCCAGGAGCGGGTAATGCGAGGAGGTTGTGTCTGGGCAACACAGCTCGCAGAAACGTGTCAAATCGGAGTCGTGCTAGTTATCGCAACAGTTCCTGGACTGGGCGTTTACCCACCAGGGCTCGCGTTGCGCGACGAGATCGTTACGGGCTTGGCGAAGCACGTCACACAGGGAGTGTACGCGGACCTCGACACGATGCTCCTCGAGGAAAGACTGCTTTTGCTCGATGGTGGGAAGCAGTGCAGAGGCGAGCAGATCGACCGCATCTGAGAGGGATGCGCTTCGGCGGCGAAGGAGTTGGACCCAGTTTCCGCGGACAGCAAGTTCGAGTAACGGCGGTGAGGCAAGCAGAGAGAGCACTTTGTTCCGCAGTTCCCGGAGTCGTTCGGGGGCGGGATTGCTGGTGGCGACGGGTTCGAGAAAGCCGCGGCGATAGCAGAATCGCTTGTCCTCGCGCAGGATCCGGGCACGCGTGATCCCGCGCAAGAGACAGTGATACCTGCCATCGGGCAGCCGCTCCACGCGGACGATCCGACCCACGCACACGAACGGGTGTATCTCTGCGTCGGCGGTGTGATAGACCGCCTCGTAGCCCGGTTTGAGAAGGGCCATCGCCAGGAGGTTCGACCCGTCCAGGGTGTCACGCATCATGGCTCGGTATCTCTGCTCGAACACGTGAAGAGGGAGAACCGCTCGCGGATACAGCACCACGTTGGGCAGCGGGAATAGGGGGATGGGTTGGTCGAAGTCCAGGGGCTCAGGCACGAATCACGGGTCCTCCATGCTGATCATCTACCGGCACACCTCCATCTTAGCGCACGGGGAGGCCATCGGCATCACACGTCACAAGGAAGGCCGCAGACTCGGCGATGACTAGCGACGTGGTTCCTGCCGATTCAGACTGGCGGATGTAGGGAGGTTAGGCCAAGATTCCCGGCATGGACGCGGATATCGCCCTCGGGATTGACGAAGCCGGCTACGGGCCGATTCTCGGCCCGCTCGTCGTGAGCGCTGTGGCATTCGAGACGCCCCCGGATATCGCGGACAGATGCCTTTGGGGGGTCTTGGCGAAGAGCGTGAGTCGGAATCGCTCGGCTCGCGGGGGCAAAGTGCCCATCCTGGATAGCAAGAAGCTGTATTCCCGCAAGGAGGGCATCGGTCGGCTGGAACGCTCGGTATTGGCGGTGATGTCGGCCTGGCGAGGTTCGCCGCCGCATCTGCACGGCTTGCTGGGGCTGCTGTGCCCGGACGTGTTGGCGAAACTGCGGGAGTACCCGTGGTATCGCGAGGTGGATGCGGTGCTTCCGCGGGAGGCGGACGCCGGGGGAATACAGATTGCCGGGTCGGCCTTTCGGCGTGACTTGAATACGCAGAACGTCCACGTAGCGGGGATGTGGTCCGAAATCCTGCCGGAAGGGCACTACAACCGGTTGGTCGCCAACACGCAGAATAAGGCGGTCGTCCTCTCCGGCTTGACGTTGCGTCTGATTCAACGCGCCGCGGACGCCCACCCGGGGCGATCGATGCGGATCTACGTGGACAAACAGGGCGCCCGTCAGCGGTACGGCCTACTCCTCATGCGGGCGTTCGAGGATCGCCGCCTCCGCGTGATCGAGGAAACTCCCGAGATGAGCGCCTACGAACTGGCGGGGAGCCGGACGACGTGGCGCGTTCGATTCACCCAGAGCGGCGAGTCGCACCATCTGCCGGTCGCCCTGGCAAGCCTCGTCAGCAAGTACCTTCGAGAGTTGTTGATGGCGTGCTTCAACCGGTACTGGTCGCGAGAGGCGCCGGGGGCTCGTCCGACCGCGGGCTACTACAAGGACGGCCTGCGGTTCCTGGAGGAAATCGAACCGCACCGGCTGCGGCTGGGGATCGAGCGAGATCAACTTGTGCGGCAGAGGTAGTGCGAGCAGCGTCGGCCCTCGCAGCCGGCGAAGTCAGACGCAGCTTCGGTCCCCGTGGCCGACGAGGGACACGAGATGTGTTGCGATGAAGAGCCGTGGACTTCAGTCCGCGCGGCCTCTCGAATGTGCGAAGCGCTACACGCCGGGAAAGACCGCGCGG
>JBDRKQ010000028.1:0-54689 GCA_043813895.1 Planctomycetota bacterium | reverse complement strand
CCGCCGCAGGCCGACCGCCTTTGGGATTGCACTTGTGATCGGGAATCCGCTCCGCCAACCAATCGAGTTGTTCTTCCGTGAGCTTGAGCATGTAACAGTGTATACATTACCCAAGTGTCTAGTTTTGGGATAGGTTCTACTCAACATGCCGGAGCACCGGCGCGTGGCCGTTTGGCAAATGTCCAATGGGCGGTCCAAATGGGCCGCGCTGGCCCGATCCCGATGACCCTTGGGAGCCTGTATGGCCATAGTCTGACCAGTACAAGCGGATTGAAAAGAACTCAGGAATGAGCCCCATCACGATGAATACTGAAGAACTATCAGCACAACTGAGCACGCACGGAATCAACTGGCAGATCGAACCAATGGCCTCTTTCTACGCTCTCACTCTTGAGAACGCTCGGTTACACTGTACGCTGCCTCGAAAAGATGCGAAGCGTCTTCACGCCGGTTTCTGGCTTCACACTGGTTCGGAGCTAGCCTTCCTTGGTCTGTGGAGCGGATTGATTTTCCACATCTCCAGGCCTGCCGAGATCGTTGATCTGGCGATTGCTATACTAGGTCATGCTGAGACTCAGAAGCAGGTGGCATTGCGCACGCTTCCCACCACGATACTAGATAAGTATGCTCTTCACCTATGTGAGCTAATCCGCGCCTGGCCGGACAGCGAGGCCGATCAGCTCGACGACGTGGAGAAACTCGCATTCAAGCCCGAATACTCGCTTCGCACTTTCCTTGAGCGGTTAACTCCACACGTTGACGCTTGCACCGTTGGGCCAGGAGGTTTAGTGCTACTGAGACTGGCAAACGCTTCAGCGCTCACAAGATTTCGCGGGAAGGAGGATGAGAAGCTGACATCGTTCCCGGTACTTATTTACGGTGGATGTCCGGGTACGCCCGAACAGAACAGATTGCTTCAGGTTGTGTCAGGTGCGCTCGGCTGTGTGCTATACGACCCTGCCTGGAATAACCGCATACATTGGGACGACCCCTACTACTCAACGGCTGATCCTCTGAGCCGCCCAGAGCAGCCTCGGAATGCACCCCCAGTTGAATGAAGAACGACGAGAGGAGGGCATAACAACGTGACCAGCCCCTTCTATGAGGCCTTCCCTGTCGCGTCGAATCCATGCTGCTATCGGGAGTTAGTGCTTGTTGACTCGGAGGAGTTGCTAGGGCGCAGGAAAGGCCACCGGCTTAACCCAGTAAGCATCCTGGACGATGCCCCACATCTCCGCCATGTTCAGGGCAAACTGCCATGGCCAGGTGTGACGATGCCCGATGCTCTTGCTGTTGGGTTAAGACCGTTTGCCATGAACAACTCGTAGCGCTCATCTCTTGTCCCGCCGATTCTTGATCACGCTCTCCTAACGAGCCTGACTTGGCTGATTCTTCAATGGTGCGTACTGCACCGCTGCGGCAATGACCAGACGATGATAGATTGAGCGTCGCCGTTCAGAAAGCATGATTTTCTTGCGGGGGGAGATGAGATCCCCCCACCTGGTGTAGATTGCGGTGCCATATCGCCTTGCCTGATGGGAACACCCACGGCTAGTTCATCTAGCTGCTCGTCTCCGAGGGGGTGGGGACCGCCCACGGGGGGGTGAATTCGTAGGGACTATTCAGCCAGCGGGGGTACCCTTAGAGATTCCTTTTCGAAAATGTGCGAGTGAGTGGAACGGCACAAAAACCGAAACATCGGCAGCGACGGAAGGAGTTATCCCGGATCCGCTCCCATGCTCTGTGTTGCACTCGACTTCGGATTGACCCAATCAGAGCCTCGTTCCACTCCCAAACGTTGCCGCCTTGATCGAACGTGCCGTAGGGGCTTTCTGAATTCTGTCAACGCCGTTCTGAAACTGTGCCGAACCGGCCGGTTTGAATCTGTGGTTTTCTTCAGCTGAGTCTTCTTCGGCTGGGTCTTCTTCCCTCCCGGGCGCGCATTGTCTTCTTCGACTGGGTTTTCTTCACGCTGGATGTTGCTCAGGCTCCGGTCGGTGCGAACGTCAAGATGGGCGGTAACGTTTTGGAGCCGCCCATGCCTCGAACCCGCCGACGTAAGTGCCGCCACTGCGGTCAGCTATACGAACCCGACCCGCGCAACCGTTACCACCAGCGATACTGCGGTCAGCCAGATTGCCGCCAAGCCAGCAAGACGACCAGCCAGCGGCGCTGGCGGGACTCGCCCAAGGGCCGAGACTACTTCCGCGGGCCGGCCAACAGTCTGCGGGTCCGGCGTTGGCGGCAGGCCCATCCGGGCTACTGGCGGAGGCGGCGACAGAAGTCTCGCGCGTTACAAGATCACTGTTCGCCGCAAGTCCTGCTGCCCGCAGCAGATAAGTCCACCTTAACGCCGCGCGCGTTACAAGATGTCATCCTCACGCAAGGTCTGGCCCTGACGGGACTTGTCGCCCAGTTAACCGGCAGCCCGTTACAAGAGAACATCGCTTCCACCACGCACCGGCTGATACTTCTGGGACAGCAGATTCAAGGTCCCAGCAGCCGGAGGCCCGCTGATGGCCGTCATCAAACGCGTCATTTGTCCGGAGCAACTGCGGCACGTGCCGCCGCAGTTCAGTTGGCTCGACCATCGCCTGGTTCGGGATAAGCGGATCGTCGGCCGCTCGCTTGAAGCCCTGGCCTTGTACCTCTTCCTGGTGACCGTGGCGGATGGTCAAGGCTTGAGCTACTACTCCGACGCCAGCATCAGCCAACTGCTGCCGCTGCAAGGGCCGACTTTGGCCTGCGCCCGCCAGGAACTCATCCGGGCTCGGTTGATCGCCTACCAAAAACCCCTCTATCAGGTGCTGTCCCTGGACCCGCCGGTCCCCCGCTCGGGGAAGGTCCAAAGCCTCGGGCAGATCCTCCGGCAGACCCTGAACTCACCGCAATTCGCTTCGCCAGCTCAATTGCCGGGCGATCGCCGGTCAAACCAAGCGGCCAGTCCAGGACCGATGGAGCTTCCAACATGATCGACTATGAACAGTACTGTCAGATCAAGCACTTCCATGACCAGCGCCATCTGACCGTAGCTCAGATCGCCCGAGAGCTGCACCTGGACCAGCGGACGGTGGCTCACTGGCTGGCCGCCGAGAAGTTCCAGCCGCGGAAGGTCGGGCCCCGGCCCAGCAAGCTGGACCCCTACAAAAAGCAGATCGTTCGCTGGCTGGAGAGCCATCCCTACACCGCCACGCAGATCTTCCTGCGGCTGCGCGAGGGCGGCTACCCCGGCGGGATCACCATTGTCAAAGACTACGTCCACCAAGTCCGCCCGCCACGCACGCCGGCCTTCCTGACCCTTTCGTTCGCCCCCGCCGAATGCGCCCAGGTGGACTGGGGGCAGTTCGGCTCGATCAGCGTGGGCCACACCCGCCGGCGGCTGAGCTTCTTTGTCATGGTGCTTTGCTACAGCCGCATGCTCTACGTCGAGTTCACCGTCAGCGAGACCATGGAGCACTTCCTGGCCTGCCACGCCAATGCCTTCGCCTTCTTCGGTGGAGTCCCCCAGCGGGTCATGGTGGACAACCTGCGCTCCGCGGTCTTGCGGCATGTCATGGGCCAGGCCCCGGTCCTCAACCCGCGCTACCAGGACTTCGCCGATCACTTCGGCTTTACCATCCGTCCCTGCGGCGTCGGCCAGGCCCACGAGAAGGGTCGGGTGGAGAACGCCGTTGGGTACATCAAGAAAAACTTCCTGGCCGGCTTGGAGCTGAGCGACTTCGCCTTGGTCAATCCCGCCGCACGCCAGTGGCTGGATACGGTGGCCAACGTGCGGATCCACGGCAGCACCAAACGGCGGCCGACAGACCTGTTCCTGGCAGAGAAGCCCAAGCTCCGGCCTCTGCCAGTCCAGCCTTACGATGTCGGCGTCCTCCGGCCGGCCCGGGCCAGCCGCCAGTTCCGCGTGACCGTGGACACCAACACCTACTCGGTGCCGGCCGAATACGCCGGCGCGGCGTTGACCCTCAAGCTCTACCCTGATCACCTATGCCTGTACCACCAGGAGCGGCTGATTGCCCGGCATACCCGCTGCTACGACCGCCAGCGGGACTTCGAGGATCCCGATCACCCTCGGGCTCTGCTCCAGCAGCGTCGTCGCGCTCGTGACCAGAAGTTACTGCAGCGGCTGCTGTCGCTGACGCCCAAGGCCGAAGGATTCTACCAGGGTCTCGCCGAGCGGCGACTCAACGTCCTGCATCACGTCCGCCAAATCGTGGGCTTGGCCGAGATCTACGGGGCGGAGTGCACCGCTCGGGCCATCGAGGATGCCCTGGAGTTCCAGGCCTTCAGCGGTGAGTACATCGCCAACCTGCTCGAACAGCGGCAACGGATCCTGCCGGAACCCGGGGCGTTGCACCTGACTCGCCGGCAGGATCTGCTGGACCTGGAACTCCCCGAACCCAACCTGGCACTCTACGAAACGCACCAGGAGCCTCCTCCTGCCTCCGGAGAAACTCATGAACCGCAGCAAGGATCCCAAGTCGCCAAAGCGATTGGCAGAGACCACCTCGGCGGAACTGCGCCAGCAACTCCAACTGCTCAAGCTCCCGTCGATCCTGGAACACTTCGAGGAACTGGCCCGGAAGGCGACCGCTGAGCAATGGTCCCATGTGGACTTCCTGGCCCACCTGGTCGAGGGCGAGGCCGTCCTGCGCCAGGACCGCGCCTGCCAGCGGAGGATCCGACAGGCCCGCTTCCCGGTGCTCAAGACCCTGCAGCAGTTCGACTTTACCTGGCCGACGAAGATCAATCGGCTGGCCGTCCAGAATCTCTTCCGCCTGAAGTTCATCGAGGATCGGGCCAATGCCATCCTGATCGGTGGGGTGGGCCTGGGGAAGACGCACTTGGCCATCGCCCTGGGTTGGGCCGCCTGCCAAGCGGGTCCGCGAGTCCGCTTCGCCAGCGCCATCAACATCGTCAACAGCCTGTCGGCCGCCCAGAAGGCCGGCCGGCTGGTCCAGGAACTCAAACAGTACACCCGCCCGGAACTGCTGATCATCGACGAACTAGGCTATCTGCCCATCGACAAGCACGGGGCCGACCTGCTCTTCCAGATCATCAGCCACCGCTACGAACGCGGCTCCATCGTCCTGACCACCAACAAGGTCTACAAGCACTGGCCGTCGATCTTCAACAACGACAGCACCCTGACCTCGGCCATCCTGGACCGCATCCTGCACCACGCCGAAAGCATCGTCATCGAAGGCAAGAGCTACCGCATGAAGGATCGCATCGAACCCTGAAGGCCGCTCCCGCCTATCCCAACACACCGGCCCGTGCCCTGACGCATGACTCGTACGTTCAGGTCACTCGCACATCGCATTCTCAAACCGGCTGATTTACAGCATTTTCAGGCCGGCGGCGACAAATTCTCATGATCTCCAACGTCGGTGCGGTAGTACGGGCTTCCAATCTTGTAGCTCCCGGCGTGAAACGTTGCATTGTTGCCCGGGCCGGGGTCGATGAGATCGTTTCTCGGCAACGTGTCGCTGCTCGTCGGATAGCGTGACTGCCGACTTAATCGTGATGGATTGTCTCAACACCCGTAATCGGATGCGTGGTGCGTCGTTCAGGTTTGGGAGCTTCATACGGCGGTGTATATGGCTCGATTCCACACGAGGGTGGCGAAGTAGAAGAGCCTTCACCATCTGAATTCCACCAACGATTACCACACTTGCCTCTAAGGCGATCTATCCCTGCTATAACCAAACTAACCACCAGGAAAAGCAAACCAAGCAGCAAACCAATCCCGCTGCCAATCATCCAATGCTTTGCTGTTCTTTGGTCCTTCGTCCTACGTCCCTCGTGCGTCATTTTCTTGGCCTCAAGGTGCACATAATAGGCTTCATGACGCAAGCGGATTACTTCAGACTTGATATCAAGCACCTTTGAATGAGGAAGGCGAAACTCTCTTCCTCCAGCAAGTGCTTGCTCTTTTGTCTTTGCCTGGGCCATGAGGTCGTTGTATTTACGGATGAGCCTTGCGACCTCCTCCTCCCCATTTTGGGTTTCTTCGCCACTACATCCAGAAATAAGGAGTCCCAGAAAACAAACGGAAAGGACAAAACAGACATCGCGTGATCTGACTCTCTTCTGCTTCGAACACAAATCGACCATATTCAAACCTCACCTCCGTATATGGCACTTGTCGGGTCGTGTGGCGTAGACCGGGCGGGTCGTGTCGAAATCGACGTAGCGGGTCGATCGGTTGGTGTCGAGCCTTCAGCATCTCGGCCCCATCCCAACGGCGGAGCGTGTTCTTGCTGACGCCGAGTAACTCAGCCGCCTCACCGACCGTCCTGTACTCGTTGAGCTTGACCATGAAGCGGCTCCCGACACGCGTTGAACAGCATTATGCGGGGCAACAGCCAAGAAGGCCAGAATCACTCGGTCCTGACATCTGCAAGAAGGGATAGCGGGCCTGCCCCAACTGGCGTTTCTGGCGTGGAATCGGTGTTGTTGTGCCCCAGGCGAACGGGCAACCACGAGGGCGGGGCATTCGCAAAACCGTGAGACTTTGAGACTTTGCTGAGACAACGCTACGGGGCCAGCCAGCAAGGAGTCGTGGCCTAACGCGACTTCTTACCGTCTTTTCGTACTGAGAACCGCGACGCCTCCGAGCAGCAGCAGCGAGAGCGTTGTGGGCTCCGGGACTTCGGAGGCAACGCGGAAGCCGAAATGGTACTCCTCGTAGGCCGGATAATTGGCGAATCGTGCGGAGGACGCGAGGCGGTACGCGGCGTCCGCGTAAGTCCCGCCCCGCATGCTACGAGGGGAATCAGTCCCGAAGTCTTCGCTGGAGGGGCTCTCCATCCACTCCCAGACGTTGCCCATCATGTCGAACGTGCCATTGAGTTCCGCATTGCCGGTGCCAACGTCCCAGGGGCCAGCGTCAAAGGGATAACTTTGACCATAGTTGGAATCAACGCCCACAACTGGCTGGGAGTCATCTGTTGTCGCCCAGGTTTGCAACTCCGTGCCATTCCAATAAGCAGCCTTGACCCACTCACCTTCAGTCGGCAGGTAGTAGAAGGAGTCCTTGTGGCGGTAGAGATTCGTGCCGTTGTCGGCTTCCTCTGTGCTCCAGATACTCAGCGTGTAGTCGCTCGTGCCTTGCGTGCCTGTGAACTTGTACGCCGCCTGATGCCCCGCGCTCGTGTTGAGCCAGTTGACGAATTGAGCAGCCTCTAACCAACTCAGGCCGTTTGTCGGTCTGTTCGTGCCCGTCCAGCCAGGGTCTTGGTCATACGCATCCGATGGGTCGCCCGTGACCGGGACACCCAGTTCCGTCTTGAATCGGTCCCACTGGTCATTCGTAATCTCAAGAGTGCCCATACGGTAGTCGTTGTCGACGCCAACGAAGGTGAATCCACTACCTGCGGGAATCCCGCTGACGGGGTTTGTATCGCCCGAGATCGACACGAAGTCGATGGTGAATTGACTCCCACCCGTGCCGAATGCGTCCGCTCTCACGCTGCCGCTAAACATCCGGGCACTCCCAAATCGTCTTAAGCCGTGTAACTTTACGTTTCGTCCTGGCCATCCATGGCTCCTTTCACAATACGTCCATGAATGTTGTATCGACCAAAAGAGCCTTTTTGAGATAGTTTCTAGGTCTTCAAAGTGCAGGCCTCCTTCAAGGCGCCGGCGGCATCGGCGGCCTGCTCGCCTGTGACGATGCAAATGGCACGCCCGGTAGCGGTGCGGACGATCTGAAGTACGTGTACTTCTACGACGCCAACGGCAACGTCGGTCAGTTGGTGAGCACCGGCGGTGCCCTGCTCGCTCGGTACGAGTACGACCCGTACGGCAACGTCCAATCCTCCAGCGGCTCGCTGGCCGACGCCAACCCGTTCCGCTTCAGCACGAAGTACTTCGACGCCGAGATCGACTACGCCGACACCACCGCCGATGGGCTGTACTACTACGGGTATCGGTACTACTCGCCACGCCTGGGCCGTTGGCTGAATCGGGACCCGATTGGGGAGAAGGGCGGACAGAATCTTTATGCGTTCGTCCGCAACACAGCTATCGATGCGGTAGATCCGGTTGGAAAGGACACGATTTGGTGGCCTGACTGGGAGCCCAAGAACCCCAGCGTTGACAAATCCGAAGCCTGCTGCGAATACATGATCACGGATGCAACGAAGATGGACGAAAGGAGTTTTTGCCAAAAAACTGAGAAATGCCCTCCTGGAGCGAGTCGCCCGATGGACTGCTGTCGGTGCGTTCGAGGGGCAACCGCCCTTAAACCGAGAGACCTAATCAAGGCGAGTTGGGGCGAATGCTGCTGGTGCAACATCTATCGAGCTCGCGTAGCGGGAACCTCCTGGCCGAAGCATCAATCCCTGTTCATCGTGTGTCCTACTTGGTCGAAGAAAATCGACTTCGTATACAAGCGAGTCTCGCCGACTTGGGGTTATACCACAGGACAGGAGATTCTAATCTATCCCGGGAGTACGAATCCGGAGAACGACCCCTCCATGTGGAGCGTGCAACACGTCGCGAAGGTGAGTTGTAGGATGGCTGATACCGTCTTGTGGCAGGCCGAGAAGGATCAACTCAACACGCCGGACTACAACATCATCCACGACTGTCATTGGTATGCTGCGAAGCTGTTTGACATGGGAGTACGGGGAGGGGAAGAATGTCGGTTTTGAGTGATGGCCGCACCAGGAGCGAAGGTCGCATCGGGCGAAGGGCTGCATGTGCGCTCGCGTTGTTCGCGATATGCGGGGTTGCGTTGTGGGCATTCGTTAGCTACAAGCGAACCTCCGACATGGCATTGTTTCGTCTCGCGGAAACTGCGCGAGCGTTAGGGAGGTACCTGGAACTGTCACACGGCACATGGCCCGACTCCCTCGCAGCGATAGAGCATGCCGACATCATCAGGATGCACGACACAAACACGTTCACCGTGGTGTTTGACGGGGAAGTGGCAGGGTTCGCGAGACATGGCCCCCGGGGACTATTGATCAGCACGGAGGAGATCTCGATAGGCTGGAATGGCTTGCCAGTGGATGCATCAGGGAACGTCATTGGGGTCCGAGGCTATCTGCGTGATCATTTCCGGGAATACGCCGGATTGTTGTCACAGCGACTTCGGGAAATAGGAACCGTGAGGGACTAACCTGAACACAATCTGCGTGGCGGCCCACTCTGGGTGGCCAAGGGACAGTCACCACGAGACCCGGCTCTGGAGGTGATAACCGGTACTAGGAGCCCGATTAGGATGGATAGTGGTCCGAATCACCAAAAGCGTACGAGGCTTCTTGTAGCCATCGTTGCGCTCTGCGTGTGTGGAGTGGCCGGGGCTGTCTTGTTGTGTCTCCGCCCCTCCTGGCTTTTCGAGAGCGAGGTTACGCATAGTATCCCCGACTTGCCCACAGTCGAGCGCCAGTTTAACATTCGCCTTCCACAGACCGCCAGCGTTGAAGTGTATGAGGTACACTCCTTCTTGGACGAGCAGGTGAGCACAAAAATCGTAATTAACAAGAAAGATGTAGAGCAGTTCATTGCCGATTCACCGTTTGCTGCCGTCGCGCTATCTACCACGCAACAGTACGTTTTCGGAGGACGATACTCGCCGAAAGGTTGGGTGCCAGACAGTGCAAAGCTGTTTCGGTCTGGCAGTGTCCAGACCCCTCCCCCAAGACGAGGCCTGATGAGCCTGTTGATCGATTTAGATCATCCAGACACTGCTGTAATCTACCTCGTTTGGGGTAGTGCCTGAGCCAATGCGTCCGGCGACAAGAAGCGGGTGTTTGCCTATGATTATCAGGGCCGCCGCGTTCGCAAGCAGGTCTTCGACTGGGATCCCGCGGCCGGCGGCGGTGCGGGCGATTGGAGCGCGACGCCTTCGGACGATCGGCGATTTGTATATTACGGCTGGCTGCTGGTGATGGAACTCGATGCGAACAATCAGACGCTCCGCCAGTACACCTGGGGCCTGGACCTCAGCGGGCTGCATGATCAGAGCCGCGCGCGTCAGCAAGCGGTAAGTCTTCAAGGTGCAGGCCTCCTCCAAGGCGCCGCCGGCATCGGCGGCCTATTGGGCTGTGACGACGCAAACGGCACGCCCGGCAACGGCGCGGATGACTTGAAGTACGTATACTTCCACGACGCGGAACGGGCAACGCTTGAAACATCACTGCCAGGAAGATCACCAAGAGGGATGAAGACGCCGTCGTGCCATGCAAACGCTTCCATGCCCGATGCCGGTGCGGCGTGACCGACAACAGTGGACCCGTCAGCGGACACTCCAAAAGCCACGCTGTTGAAGTCCCCTCCAGGCAAATCGCCCAACCCCATGAAGAACGGGGCATCAGCCACGGCAGGCGTCCAAGTCCACATGAAGATCATCATCACTGCCGCCCAAGCAACCTTCGCTGAAGCCATCATGCTTTGCCTCCTTCACGTTGTTTGGCCGACATCAACAAACCGGAGTTCTCGGTAAACCCGCGTCGCGTTCGATGCACGAGAAGGGTACCGCCGAGTGCCAACAGCAAGAGCGTCCCTGGTTCGGGAATGTGGGCGATCCAGGCTTCTTCGAGTCCTGATGGGTTGAAGCCAGTCCCGACGATCGTCAGACCGTCGGCGGAGACTCCTCTTGCTTCAAAGAGGGTCCAACCGGTCAGCACCTGTCCGAGCCCGACATCCGTCACCAGCAGGTCGCGCAGCGAGCGCATGCCACCCGCCTGCGTCCAGTACATTGCCTCGTACCCCGATGCAGAGTGGCTGCCTCCCACAATGGCCGAGCCGTCGGCTGAGACGCCGTACGCATAGCTCCTATCTCCGCCCGGCAGATTGCCCAGGCCGACCATCCCACTCGCCTGCGTCCAACGAAACGCCTCCTGGCCCGACGCTGACCAGCCGTGTCCCGCAATAACAAACCCATCATCCGAAATCGCGAACGCGGAACTGCGAAACTCACCTCCGGGCAAGTCACCCAGGCCGGTCATCGCTCCGTCTTCCCAGCGAAAAGCCTGTGATCCCAAAGCGGAAGTGCTGCCCCCGACTACGACAGTTCCGTCCATCGAAGCGGCATAGGCGACGCTGCTGTCATACGAGCCGCCAGGAAGTGCCCCCAAGCCAATCATCACTCCACCCCCCCAGCGAAAAGCCTCGGCTGCCGCCAGAGAATCGACACTGCCAGTCCCGACCACAACGGTGCCATCGCCAGAGACACCGGAGGCATGGCTGCCAAAACCCCCACCAGGAAGATCGCCCAGACCGATCATCGCCCCGTTCTCCCACCGGAACGCTTCGTTGTGCCCGGCTTCTCCGGGAACGCCGCCCGCAGACCTCCCGACACCCACAACTACTGATCCGTTGGCCGAGACCGCGTGCGCACTACTAACGAAGTTCCCGCCCGGCAGGTCGCCCAGGCCTGTCATCAAACCGTTTTCCCACCTGAACGCTTCATCCCCCAAAGGTGAGCCGTTCGTCCCCGTACCAACCACCACGGTGCCATCAGCCGAAACGCCGCTGGCTCTGCTGCTGAAGCTCCCTCCCGGTAAGTCTCCCAGCCCCGTGAAGGAAGGCGCGTCGCCGAGAGCTGCCGATCCAGCCCAAGCCCACATCGCCAGAGCGAACATCGTCGCAATCAGTCTTGAGCGTGGCAGGGTTGTGCCTCCTTGATAGAAAGTGATGTCATTCAGAACCAGGAAATGACTAGGCATGACTCCAGCGTACAAATCAGGGTACAATTCTGCAACCGGGACGCTGGCACAAAATGCGTGCCGTGCCCTGTGTGCTGGATCGAGACGAGGGGGGCGGAGCGCTACGTTCCACTGCACAGACCATCCCGATGCCGGCAGTAGTTGTCTGGCGAGCCGGCCCTCAGAGTAGATGCTGGAGCGGCAGCTCGCCGCCGCGCGTTGCGGCTGCTATCGATTACATCCGGATCTTCTTTCCAACCGCTATGTGACGGAAACTTGCTATGGCCATCCAGCGGGACAGCGGCCGGGACAAGAAGCCAGAATCTGATGACGAAGCCGTAGACGAGGTGGTTCGCGTTCTTGCCCAACATGAAGTCCACATTCGACGCCGCTGGCCTACCACCGATCATCAGGACTGCGCCGATGTTTTTTCAGACGCGGGAATGAAAGGCGCCATGCCGAAGCGGGGCCTGCAATGGGAAGATATCTGCGAAAAACTTCGTTCGAGGTGGGCTGAAATCTCGGTGGATGCCGTCGAACAGGCGCTGAACGAGGCAATCTACGACTTCGCATACGTGAACACCGAGGATGGGTCCGATTTCCGTCAGTGGATAGACTTGTCACATTTGCAGCGGGACCGCAACCTAGTGTTTCGACTGACGGAAGACGGACTGGATCGCGCGGCTGAGATCGATGCACTCCCGGCGCACTTGGTGAAAGCACGGGGAAAGACCCAACCGACCAACGCCGACGAGTCGAACATCCCCGACCCGAGTACATCCAAGACGGGCGATTGGCTCAAGCTCATCGAGGGTGAGCGAATAACCGGTATTAACCGGGGTACGATTGCTAGGGCAGCCAATAGAGGCGACATCAAAGACAATGGGCGCTCCGGCTTCCTCCGGCGAATTGGTACCCAGTCATTCGTAGATTGGACGCTGCGGAGGGCTGAGAACGGCGAAACTGAAGAGAGCCCTGATGCCGTGAGGCGAAAGCTCCGAGCTGCTGGACTGTAGCGCAACCAGCACGTTGCGCCGTTGCGCTTTCGTTGCGCCTCAAGAATCTCCCTTCCGAAAACAACTGACAGAAAGCGGTTATCTAGCGCTTGCCTGGACGGCACACGTTGCGCCTACGTTCGGCCCGGATTGGCTGTGCTTAGCTACGTGCGACGGCGGGCAACGGGTTCGCCTAACCGTAACGCATGGCCGAGGACTGGTGATGAATACTGGGACCGCAAACGCAACCGACGGGCGAATTGTCGGGCCGGAGCGAGCACCGGCTGAGCTGCTCGAAGTGCGGGCAGTTGCAGAGCTCCTCGCTTGCTCCCCAAGGCATGTTTACAGATTGTCAGACGCTGGGAAGATGCCGCGGCCTGTGAAGCTCGGGCAACTCGTGCGCTGGAAACGTCGAGGCGGCCCAACGGATAGTATCGAGGGCTGGATCGCGGCGGGCTGTCCGTCGGTGCGATCGGCAGGGGGGGCGTCGCGATGAGGGTCCACATTATGCCACTTTCAAGGGCGGCCGATGGCGAGCGGCGCAAGCTCTCACCTCACGCGCTGCTCGCCGCACAGCGGGCAACCTACCTACTCCGCGGACGGCGGGCTCTATTGCGGCGCTTGCTCGTCGTGGGTACGGCGACTGCCGATGACGTTCGCGATGTCGTCGAGCTTCCGGATGGAATCAACCCCGTTATGTTAGGCGCGGTCCCGGCACCGCTCGCCAGAGCCGGCATCGTCGAGAGCGTCGGCTTCGTTGAATCGAGGCGGCCGGACGCACACGCTCGGCCGTTGACGCTGTGGCGTCTCGCCAACCCTGTCGCGGCGCTCGACTGGCTCGACGCGAATCCCGACAGGCCGGCCCCGTCACTACCCGAAGACACCAAACCGAGGTCGTTTGACTTGGCTGCAAACGCCACGTCCGGCGCGGCAACGCCGGAGGGGCACGACTCGTGAGGAATCACACTGTGCAAGAGCATTCTCACGAGGCTCCCGCGTCGCGTCCAGCGGATGCCCGGCGCGAAATCCTGCGGTATATGCTCGACGGCGCGACACACGCTGCGGCGGTGATGCCGTGGGGGCAATTCGGGCCGATCGTATGGCCGGAGCTGGCCACGGACCGTAACAAGCTGATAGACGCACACCTGTTGGGCGTATCTGCGGATGTTCAATTCGCGCCGATCGGAAGACCGACACGGCGCGTGCCGCTCGACGCCGTTCGACTTAGCGCGTATCTCCCGCGGGCTGACGGTCTGTGTTGTTTCGCTGCCGTAGACCTGGACGGCAGCTCGCACGGTGCGAATGGGCTCGCCGATCCCGACGCCGCAGCGCGGTGTTTTGCCGAGCGGGCCGATTGTTTTGGGTTGCTGTCGGGCGTGCTGATCGTGCGAAGCCGGAGCGGAGTAGGCCGGCACCTGTTCGTGTTTCTTCCGGAGGCCATGCCGCAAGCCGATACGACGCTCGCCGTGGCAGCCTTGGCCGCTGCTGCTCGCCGAATCGCTGATCGAGATGCGGCCGAATATGACGCATTCAATGCCTTTCGCACTGAGGCCGGCGAGATTGCACGGCCGGGACAGGGCGGGGCCGTCGAGCTTTTGCCGCGCACAACCGAGAAGCCGGAACGCGGATATGCAATTGCGCTCCCCTTCGGCGGGGCGGCTGCGAAGACTGGCGGGGGTGCTCCGTTGGACTTATTCGAGCAGCCGTCGAAGCTAGTGCAGCTCAATGCCGTACCACGCTGTGATGCCTGCGCCTGGCAACGGTTCGTATCGGAAGCGCGGCAAGAGCTGGAGCGTCGCACGAAACGACGGCACGCTCGCACAACGCGAAGCTGGAAGCCGAGGCGCGAACCCGCTCGCTTGGACCCGCGAACAGAATCGCTGCTCGCCGGTACTATGGCGCAAGGTGGACGAAATCGCGCCGTGTACTATGGCTGGAGCGATTTGATTCGATCCGGCGTAACAGAAGGTGAAGCTGAGCGGCTGCTTATCGAGGCCGCCGAACGCTGCGGATTGCCGCAACGGGAAGCGCTGGCAACGGTGCGAAGCGCACAACGGCGACGGAGGGCTTGCCCATGACCTCCGCTGCCGAAATCGCCGAGACTCTTGTCGCCGATGAACCAGCGCCCACGGCCGGCGTTACGTTGACCGCGGCACTTGCGGATGTGGCCAACTGCGCGGAGGCGGGCCGGGCGATTATTGAAGTCTTGCCTTCCGGGCTGGAGCTGCTCGACGAGACGGCGGGCGGGCTTGTCCGCGGCGAATACCTGGCACTAATCGGATCGCCGGGTTGCGGAAAGTCGTTACTCGCTGACCGAATCGTGCTCGGCGCTTTGCGGCTGAATACGAGTGCTTCCGCGATTGTCGTCAACCTGGAAACCGCCACGCCGGTTCGTGTCGCACGGCTTGTCGCTGGCCATGCGGTGTGCTTCGGTCCGATGAATAAAATCACACAGTGCGTCCCGCTTGGGCCGCTGCTGCGCGGCGAGCTTGAAGAAGCCGGCAAGCGTCTTGTTCGCCAGACCGTGGACGCGCTCTCGACGGAGCTGGGCGAGCGTCTGCTGTTCATCGACAACGTGACGGATGCCGCGGGGCTTGCCGGTTTGATACAAACGCACCGGCCGGACCTGTTCGTGCTGGACCATTGCGGACTCGTCAACTTCAGCGACGTCGCGGGCAGCTCAGCTACCGAACAAACCGACGTGGTGCTACGCATAATCGGCGCGGCGCTGCGAGAAACGAATACGGCCGGGCTACTGATAAACGAAGTGAGCAAGGCCGGACTCACTACCGGAACCGCCGATGCCAGTGCGGTCCGCGGTTCGGCACGGTTGGCCAGCTTGGCGGGACAGCTCATCGGCATCGTGCGCGATGCGGAGAAGACCGGGGACGATCCCGCGCTATTGCTACAATTGTGGAAGAACCGGCACGGCCGCGTGCTCGTGCAACAGCAAGCCACGCTACTCGGCGGTTTGGCGTATCTGTCAACGGGGTCGGTTTCTGCAATCCCGACAAAGCAACGCAAAGGCGCGCGAAATGATGCCTGAAGATTTGGATTCGTACATCGGCCGCGTTGTGACGGCGGGACCCGACAAGCGAGAGGCACGGGGGGCGGCTCGGCGTGACGGCAAAGCTAAAGCGACGCCGAAGCGGTCTGCGGAACGCTGGCAAACGCTGAATTACTTCGCCGACGTGACGGCACGGACGCTTAAGTCAACCGACGTGGCCGTGTGGCTGCAACTGTTCCGCAACACGAAACCGGACGGACTGGTGCGGATTTCACAAGGCGAGCTGGCGAAGCGGGTCGGGAAATCAGCAAGGGCAGTGCGGTCGGCGCTGGGCCGGCTGGAATCGGTGGGCGTACTGACCGTGGTCCATCGTGGCTCGAAGGATGCAGGACCGAGCACGTATCGTGTGCGGGCACGCCGGAAGGATGACCGATAACCGACTCGGCGAATGGTCAAAGCGGAAGCAGGCTTCCGGTGGCAAACCGGAAGAACCGTGCATTTCCTGCGGAAGCAGACTTCCGCCGTCCCAGAAAGGGACCACAAGGCGTCCGCGCCCTTTCAGGGGGCGGGACGCCATTCGCAAACGGATTTGACGGGTACGAAGAATGTGGTATACTTATTGCATCATGGGACGATCAAAGGACAAAACGACGATGACCGCGCTGCTACGCAAAGCAATAGCCAACGCCCCAACGCTGCTGGGCATCGAACGGGCGACAGGCGTCAAGCGGGCAGCGCTGAGGAAGTTTCGTGACGGTGAGCAATCGTTGCGGTTGGACATCGCCGACCGGCTCGCCGAGCACTTCGGGTTGGAAGTCGTCAAACGAAAGGGGAAGCGCCGTGGCTAAGAAGCGATCGATCATCCCGGCAGAGCGAATAGAGCGCGCCATCCTCCTAATTCGGGGCGAGCGGGTGATGATCGACGCGGACCTTGCCGCGCTCTACGGGGTCACAACAAAGGCACTGAATCAGGCCGTGAGCCGCAATCAGGGCCGCTTCCCGCCTGATTTCATGTTCCGGCTGACTAAAGCCGAGCGGGGGGAGCTGGTCACAAATTGTGACCACCTGCGGAATCTGAAATACTCGCCGACTATGCCTCGAGCGTTCACGGAGCACGGTGCGATCATGGCGGCGAACGTGCTCAATTCCGAGCGAGCGGTGCAAGTGAGCGTGGCCGTCGTGCGGGCGTTCATCCGATTGCGGAAGATGTTGGAATCGCACGCCGAGCTGGCCCGCAAGTTGGCAGCCCTGGAGCGCAAGTACGACACGCAATTCAAGATCGTGTTTGACGCGATACGGAAGCTGATGGAACCACCACCCGAGCCGAAGCGAAAGCGCGTGGGCTACCTGACCGAAGCGGAGGGCTGACCGATGGGAACCGTGTACCGTGAGACCTTCACAAAGCCGATGCCCGACGATGCCGAGCTGTTCACCCGCAAAGGCGAGCGAGCCGCCCGCTGGACGGACGGCAAAGGGCGAAAGCGTGTTGCCAAGGTAACGACGCCGACCGAAGGCAAACACGCGGGGACAGACCGGCTCGTGATTGAGAGCCGGACGTACACGGCGAAGTACCGCAACGGAGCCGGGCACGTCGTGAAGGTGGCGACGGGTTGCCGAAGTGCCGATGCGGCGATGATCGTGCTGGCCGATTTGGAGAAACGCGCCGAGCGCGTGCGTTCTGGCGTGGCGACGAATGCCGAAGATGCCGTGCTCGACCACAGAAGCACGCCGTTATCTGCTCACGTCGATGTCTATCTGGAGCACCTGCGAACGAAGCGCGGCAAGGGCGGCAAGCCGCGGACCAATGCGGCACACCTTGCGAATGTGGATCATCGTTTACGGCGCATCATCACAGAGTGCGGTTTCACGCGGCTTCGCGACTTGAACCGCACCACCGTCGAACGCTGGGCGACGGGCCGCGAAGCGGATGATATGGGGGCGCGAACGCTGAACGGACACCTTGCGGCGCTAACGGCGTTCGGCTTCTGGTGCGTACAGACGGGGCGACTGACTGCAAACCCATTCGCGCGGCCCCCGAAGCGTGACGAGAAGGCGGACCGCCGACGGACGCGCCGAGCGCTTACCGAGGATGAACTGAGGCGGCTTCTGAAAGTGGCACGGCTCCGGCCCATCGCAGAATATGGCCGCGGCATCGTCAAGTGCGAACACGCCGCGGCCCGTGAGGACAAGCGAAGCCGGCGAACATGGAAGCGGGCACAGCTTGAATACGCCGACCTTGACGCCGCTGCCGAGCTGGGCCGAAAGTCGCTGGGCAAACATCCGGAGTACATGGGCGAGCTGGAACGCCGGGGGCGGGAACGTGCCCTGATCTACAAAATGCTCACGTTGACCGGGCTGCGCCGGGGCGAACTGGACTCGCTGACGGTCGGACAGCTCGAATTGCATGGCCCGAGCCCCTATGCCGTGCTCGACGCCGCAGACGACAAGACGGGACGCGGGGCCGAAATCGCTCTACGGCCCGATTTGGCGAACGACCTGTCTGCATGGCTGGCTGATAAGCTGGAAGCCGTCAGAAGCGAAGCACGGCGTAAACTCGGGGCATCCGTGCCGCTGAGGCTTTCACCGGAAACGCCGCTGTTCGACGTGCCGAGCGGTCTCTCTCGAATCTTGAATCGAGACCTGCGCGCGGCCGGCATTCCGAAGGTGGATGAACGCGGGCGCGTTGTGGACGTTCACGCTTTGCGGCATACCTTCGCGACACACCTGAGCAAGGGTGGCGTGGCACCGCGCACAGCTCAAGCCGCCATGCGGCACGGCTCGCTGGACCTGACGATGAACACCTACACCGATCCGAGGCTGCTCGACGTGGCGGGGGCGCTCGACGTGCTGCCGGAGTTGCCGCTTGACGCCGATCCGGATGCCGAACGGCAGCGGGCAACGGGCACGATGGCAACGGCGCAAGCCGACGTGACAGTCGCAGCGATTTCGGGCGCGAAGGCGGCGAATCCGGCGGCGCGTCCGCTTGTACCAATGCTTGTACCAACTCCCGGCAATCGCTGCACGGAACAGGCAATTGCTGACAAGACGGGCGATGAAGGCGGAACGGCGCGAAGGGTTGTAAGTGTCGCCAGTGCCAAGGCTAAGGCACATATGTCAACGGGAGACAAATTGGGAGTGCAGGGGCTCGAACCCTGGACCCACGGCTTAAAAGGCCGTTGCTCTACCGACTGAGCTACACTCCCCTGACTCTGTAAGGCACGGTTAGAATAGGCCTTACGACTTCGGGCGTCAAGGCCCAGCTCGCCCGAGAGGGTGAGCTGGCGGCACAACTGGACCGGGCGGAGGCCGCCGGTTGGCGTGCGGAAGAACTGGAAAAACGCGCGGACGAGACTGCCCAAGCGGCAGAGAACAGCATCCAGCGTTAACTCGAAGCCGCCAGGAACGGTCTGTACGATGAACTGACACACCTGCGTCAGGAAGCGGACAGCGCGCGGGCCACAGCGGTCGACGCCGCGCGTCGCGCGGCGAAAGCACGGGCCGTCGCTGACGCAGCCGCGGAAGAGTTGCCCGAAGAGCGCTGCCCACCACCGCCCGCAGAGCCGAAGGCGTGAACCGGCACGCATCACAACGCGAGGAAGGAGAAAGGGACACAAAAACAGGGGATAAGTCCGTTAGTAGGTGCTAATCGAACTTGTCCCCGTTTTCTCAGAGCGGCCCTCGGCCTTATCCCATTCGCCTGCTCATCTCCGTTCTCCTTCCGTTTTCTATTTGACTTCAATGGCCGACAGCAGCGACACCAACTTGCAGCAACCGCCAGGATTCCGCTTACGCACGCCGCCGCTTCAGCAGCATCACCCCGCCAATGGCCAACAGCGAAAGAGTGGCAGGTTCGGGAACCGTCTCGAATCGGTAGCGACTGGTGATGTCCATGTGTGGGGTGAATATGAACAAACCCGATTTCTGCGCACTGATCGAATCCGCCGTGAGCGTCAGCGCGTTGAATCCGAAGTCGTTCTGCAGCGTCACGACATTTGAAATCGTATCCAACCTGGCCTGCCCCCGTCCATGATACCGCTTCCTATGTGAGTCGTGCACCCATCAAATGACCTTCCGGCGGCAGGCCAAAGGCCGTGCTCTGCCGACTGAGCTACGCTCCCCTGGTTCTGCGCACCGCCTATTCATAGAGTCCGGCGCTCACGACGTTAAGGCATCCGTGCATCCCGACCGCATCACTGACTCCGAGACAGCCTTGGTGCCTTTGGGTGATGAGCATGGAGCACGGAATGATCGAGGCTCGTCCTTTTTCGCCATCGGTGATATCGCGCTAACGCCAAGAGACGAACGCGGCCAAACCCGACGATCGGTCCGTCCAATCCCAGGCGTGATGTCACGGGAGGACGCCGAACCAGTCCGGCCTCAGGTAGTGCCCGAGGTGCAGGATGCCGAGCGTGTAAAGACCGGCCACGATGTCATCGAGCACAACGCCCCACCCGCCGGGCATGCGCCGCTCAATCCAGGTCGCGGGCCAGATCTTGATAACGTCGATCGTTCGCTCGATGAAGAATGCGGCGACAACAACTTGCCACGTGAGCGGAAGCCCCACAACCGCCACCAGGTAGCCGGGTATTTCGTCGATCACGTTCCGCTTGCTGTCCTTCTCGTTCAGGATGCGATCAGTCCGGCCGGCGACCCAGATCGAAATCAGCGTGAAGACGGCGGCGAAAAGTCCATAGTGTAACCACTCCAACCTGCAGACTTTTATCAGCAACACGTGCAGCGGCACGCCGACGACCGCTACAGCCACGGTGCCGGAGGCAAAGGGCACGAATCCCAAGTACGCAAGCGAGCCGATGAACAGAATCAGACGCTGAGATGCGGTCCGGGGTCTGCCGTTGCTGGATGTGTTTCGACGGGGCATCACTTGAAACATGTGCGCAAGAGGCCGATCTGTCAAGCAGCCTGAGTAGCGGCCGACGCCCCTGTCGGCCGTTCAAGGACAGAGCCGCGACTGTAAGGGAGCGGTCAGCGATCAAGGGTGCCGGCCTGGTGCTGGTGCGAGAATCCTTTCTCGCACGCGCGCGCTGCAGGTAGGGCCGAGAAAGGATTCTCGGCCCAGCAAGGTCAGCGATCAAGTGTGCCGGCCTGGTGCTGGTGCGAGAATCCTTTCTCGCACGCGCGGCTCTAAAGGTCACGTCCGACACGGGGGTCGGACGCTACAAGCCGAGCCGGCGCGAGAGCAGGACGCCACAACGATCCAGGGTCCGCCGGTCAATACGCTTCGCATCGGTCCAGACGCCAAGATCGAGCGCCGTCCGGCACGTGCACGCTGCTGGTTCCTCAGTAGCCAATGCACGCAGCGCGGCCTTGATCAGCGATACGGAGTTCGCCGTCGCGTGCTGCACGTTGTCCAGAATCTCCCGGAGCAGCGCCTGCTTGCCCTTCGTCGCATCGTGCGGTCGCCAACAGTCGTAATCCGTGGGCAGGGCGATCAGCGCGTAGCATATCTCCGCCTCGCGAGCCAACTTCGCCTCGGGCATGCACGTCATGCCGATGAGGTCGCCGCCCCACAGGCGGTGCATCCGGCTCTCTGCAACCGTCGAGAACGCCGGCCCTTCCATGCAAACGTATGTGCCTCCGTCATGCACCGTGGTTGCGACGGATTCCCCCGCGGAGAGCAGGACTTTGCGCAAGGATGGACAGAACGGTTCGGCAAACTCCACGTGAACCGCCACGCCCGGCTCGTCGAAGAACGTGCCCGCGCGCCGGGTCGTCTTGTCGATTGCCTGATCGGGGATCACGAGGTCGCGAGGGAGGAGCTGCTCACGGAGGCTGCCCGTGGCGCCGCTCGCGATGATGTGTGTCACACCGAGGGTCTTCAGTGCGTAGATGTTCGCCCGATAAGGAACTGCTGTCGGGCAGAAGGTATGGCCGGGCCCGTGCCTCGGGAGGAAAGCAACTTCCGCGCCTTCCCACCGGGCGCGGATGACTGCTGCGCTCGGCTTGCCGAAGGGCGTTTCGATGTCGTGCGATTCGCCTGCGACCTCCTTGGCTAGCGCCTGTCCCAGGCCGGTCCCACCGATCAAACCGATAATCCTTTCGCCCATGTCGCGTCCTTTCGAGGAATCCGCCAAAGTCCCGATTCCTGCGGTTCCTCACTATCGCCTCGCGGCGGCGTTTGTCAATTCCGAACCGCGGGATGCAGGAGACGAGTGGACCGCGTAGACTATTGTGTGATGGCTCAAGAGCACGAGAAACTGACATCCGAAGAACTGGCCATGGTTCTAAGCAACTATGACCTAGGCATCGTGACGGGCGTCAGGGCGTTTCCCCGTGGAGCCCATGCCGCGGCCAAGGTGATCGTCACGACCAACCGCGGCAAGTTCCTGCTCAAACGTCGTCCGCTGGGGAAGCACGATCCCTACCGGGTCGCGTTTGCGCATGAGTTGCAGCGATACCTCGCATCGAAGAATTTCCCGCTCCCGCACCTGGTTGGCACGCGCGACGAGAACAACTCGATGCTCAAGATTGGCGACGCCATCTACGAGGTGTTCGAGTTTATTGAGGGGAAGCCCTACAAGGCCGGACTCGTCGCCACTTACGAAGCCGGGAAGACGCTCGGACTCTATCTGAAGCTGGTGCGGGACTTCCACCCCAAGTACGAACCACCAAAGAGTCACTACCATGACTCCCAGGGTGTCAATGATTCCTTTCAGCCCTTGGCGGAGGTGCTTGCCAGGACATTATCCGCCCGAGGCAAGCCCGAGGAGACCCTCGACCTCGTCCGCCAGCTACGGGCCGTTTACCAAGACGCCGCCAAGGCCGCAAACGATCTCGGCATTCTCGAATGGGAAACCCAAATCGTACACTCGGATTGGCATCCCGGGAACATGCTCTTCGAGCGTGAGCATGTTGTCGCCGTTCTGGACTATGATGCCGCTCGGATTCGCCAACGCGTGCTGGACGTCGCGAACGGGTGCCTCCAATTCTCGCTGGTCATCAGCGGGCGGGACCTCACCAAGTGGAAAGCGGAAACCGACGTTCTGCGGACCCGGCGTTTTCTGCGAGGATGCGACGAGGTCGACATGCTCACGAAAGCCGAACTGCGGGCGATTCCCTTTCTCATGCAGGAGGTCCTCGTCGCGCAGGCGATCCCGCCCATTCTGCGAACGGGCACGTTTGCCGGCCTCGACGCGTTTGGGTTTCTGAAAGTCATGCTGCGCAAGGCACGCTGGATCGACGAGAACCGCGGCGATTTCAAGCTGGACGCGGGCGAATCATAGGGAAGGCGCGCAGCGCGGCCTGCGACCGCGGCCGAATCATGGCGCGGGCGTCTCGTCTGTTTCCTGCCTGTCGGGCCGACCGTAATGCAATCCACAGCGTGATCCGAGGAGATTCCTGTTGTCAGTAGCAATGGCCACTCGGTTTGCCGGTCGGGCGTGCCTGGCTACAATGCTCCACAGATCGAAGGACGGCACGGGGCACGGCGGCCAAACCAATGACCAATGGACGGAAGAGAAAGACGACGCCAGCGAAACCGCACGGTCGCGCGGGTGTCGCCCGCAAGCGCGCGGCGAAGGCTCCCCCGGCGCCGAAGGCTGTACGTGCCGCCACACCGGCTGAATCGTCTGCCGCACGGAGTACGAGGGCCAGGCAGATCGTCAAGCGCCTCCGCCGGCTCTACGAGGATGCCGACTGCGCGCTTCGGCATCGTTCCGCGTTGGAGTTGCTCGTTTCGACCATACTCTCGGCACAGTGTACAGACAAGCGTGTCAACATGGTCACGCCGGCGCTCTTCAAACGATACAGAAAAACGGCCGACTATGCCGACGCCGACCCCGCCGAGTTGGAGGAGATTATCCGATCCACCGGCTTCTATCGTAACAAGACGAAGAGCCTCATCGGGCTGGGGCGAGCACTCACCGAACGCTTCAACGGGCGCGTGCCCGATACGATGGACCAACTCGTGGAGCTTCCCGGCGTGGCACGCAAGACAGCGAACGTGCTGCTGGGCACGTGGTTCAAGAAGAACGAGGGGTTTGTCGTGGACACACACATCGGCCGGCTGGCTCACCGGCTGGGGCTCACGTGGCGTTCCCGGGACAGCAAAGACGCAGTCAAGATAGAGCAGGACCTGATGGAGGTGTTCCCGAAGAAGGAGTGGGCCTATCTGGGACACGCGCTCATCTGGCACGGCAGGAGGGTGTGCGCCGCTAGGAAGCCCGATTGCGACGCATGCACGCTGGCCACACTGTGCCCCTCGGCGTCATGTGCTGACGCGAAGCCGCCTTCCACCAAGACGAGGGCAACAAAGACCCGACGCCCATGAGTCCAGCCGGTTCATTGATGCGACCAATCGCCCCGCACGCACAGCGCGGAATCCTCCGCAGATCCACGCAATCGCATTCAACAACCGGCGGTCGATGCCGACAAGTCGCCAATCTAATTGTGGTTGCCCTCTTCTTGTCGGTGCTCGTCGTCTTGGGATGTTGCTTCGAGCCAGGCTTTCCGGCGCCTTCGGGCGCGCTGCTCGCCTTCAACGTCGCCGAGCCGCCAGCGGGCGCAGGCGTCGTCGGAGTCGCCGAATTCCGCGAGCAGCCCGTCTTCGCTTCAATCCCAGGCAAGACCGGCCACCACGCCGCGTCCGTCCTCGCCTTCGATAGCGGGGAGCTGCTGGCCGCGTGGTACTCGTATGCGGGACCGGGCGAACTGGACGGCTCCGGCATCTACCTCGCGCGCAGGCCCGCTGGTGAAGAGGTATGGCAAACGCCGCTGGCCCACCGCGAGGACTCAATTGGCAACGGCAATCCCGTGCTTTATCACGAGGGTGACGAGGTCTGGCTCTTCCAGGCGGTCGTGCCGTTCGGTTGGAGCACGAGCCATATCGAGGTGCAGCGTTCGCACGACCGCGGTCTCACCTGGACGGAGCCGGCGCTGATCGACGGACCGCTCGGCACGAACGTCCGCAACCCCCCGATCCGCACGGTCGAGGGTGAGCTGCTCTTGCCCGCTTACGATGATCTGATCCCCCGCTCACTCTTCTTCGCCTCGCAGGACGGGGAGTCGTGGCGCCTGAGATCGGCCGTGTTTACAGACGGCCCCCACTTCAACATTCAGCCGAGCGTCGTCAAACTTGGCGACGGTCGACTGCTGGCTTGTATGAGGAATGCTGGCGGCGGGTGGCTGTGGGCTATGGCCTCCGACGATCACGGGCGTAGTTGGTCCCTCCCCATCGACACCGGTTTCACCAACCCCGGCAGCGCGGCGCTCTTACTGCGCCTTACGAGTGGAAACCTGGTGCTGGTCTTCAACGACGACCCCTCCGTTCGCCGTCCTCTGTCCATTTCGCTTTCCACGGACGAAGGCCGGAGTTGGTCTAAGCCCAAGCCGCTGGTTGAAGGAGACGGCAGCTACAGCTATCCCGCGGCGATCCAAGCACACGATGGCATCGTTCATGTTCTGTACACGCGCGACCGACAGTCGATCAACCATGTTTCGCTCAACGAGGCGTGGATACTCGAACCGTGAACGGCGTGGCTCGAAGCGTAGTGCCGAGATGCATCGAGCCGACAACATCAGCATGTGACGTCTCCGGGGCCGTGATAGTCTCGGCGGGGCGCTCCGGAGCCGGGAAATGTGGCGTTGGCCCCCTGCAGCCGACGCGTGTTGTCGAGAGGTCTTCGATGATTCTCGTCGGCCGAGGCTACTGTCAAGTGCGAACGGTTCTACTGGGCGGGCATTGGCTCCTGCAAGTGAATCCGATACAATCTGCGGCGATGATGCCCGCCTTCTTCGGGAAGGCGATGGTGAACGATACAGCCTAACGGAGTCGCTCGGCCCATGAAGATCTTCCTTGACACCGCGAATCTGGACGAACTGCGCGCCGGAGCCGAACTCGGCATTGTTGACGGCGTGACGACGAACCCCAGCCTCGTCGCCAAAGAGGGGATGGACTTCAAGACGCTCGTCGAAAAAATCTGCGAGATCATCCCCGGGCCGGTCTCGGCCGAGGTCGTCTCGACCACGTGCAGCGAGATGGTCAAAGAAGCGCGCGAGCTGTCAAAGATCGCAGAGAACATCATCGTGAAGCTGCCGACGGTTTCCGAGGGCGTCAAGGCGTTGAAGATCTGCGCGGCCGAGGGGATCAAGACGAATCTCACGCTCATCTTTCAGCCGTTGCAGGCGCTCGTGGTCGCGAAGGCGGGTGCGACGTATTGCTCGCCGTTTCTCGGCCGGCTCGATGACATCGGCCACGACGGGATGGGGCTGATCGATGAGATCCGCCTGATCTACGACAATTACGGCTTCCAAACGGAAATCCTCGCCGCCAGCCTCCGCCACCCGCTTCATGTGGTCCAGGCCGCGAAGGCCGGTGCGGACGTCGGCACTATGCCGTATGCGGTCTTCCGGCAGCTTCTCAACCACCCGCTCACCGACATCGGGCTCGAGAAGTTCCTGGCGGATTTCAAGAAGTCGCAGCAATAGCCGCACGAGCACTGGCGGGTAGACTGTGCGCCGTTTCAGTTTGGAGCTGTTGCGGTCTTCGTCGCATTCTTCCATATGCGTTTGGAGTTTGTGTAATGGCAAGAATCCGAATTGCCGCAGTCGTCCTCGTGCTGGCGGCGAGTTCGGTTGTCCTTGGATTCCAACCGGCGAGTTCGCGGCCTGCACTGCCGGCGCGCCGCGGGTCGCTGGAGGTGCAGGGTGAGCGTCTCGACGTTCCGAGAACACCGGCGAACGTTGCCGCGTGTCTGCGTGTTGTGGAGGATCGATTGGCGGCTCTCGCGCCGACCACCCAACCGGCCTCGGCACCGGCGGGTAGCAATGGCGAAGGACCGCCGGAGACGCACGTCCAGCTCTACAGGGTATGGCAGCAGGTGTCGGCCGACTTGCACAACATCGGTGGGCTGCTGGACTCGCTGGATCTCTTGTCGAGCGAGCGGCACACGCGGTCGCTCGCGGAGAAAATCGAGCGCGTGCGCAGGCAAACCGCAGAGCTTCGATCGGCGCCCCGTCCAATCACGGCCGTCGAATCGGAGGTAGCCGAGACGAGGCAGCGGCACGTCGAGGCGAACGGCGAGTTCGAGAAACTGAGTCAGGCCCGCACGCGACGCGCCGCGCTTTTGGCGGGCGGTTTTGATGAACAGCGGGCGAAGTTATCGGCGGAGTTGGGGGAACTGTCCGGGCGGCAGGCGGAGTTGGAGGCGCGGATCAGCGGGACCACGACCGCGCCCTCGGATCGCGAGCAACTGGTCTTGCTCGCCGAGAAAAGCACTGCCGAGCTGTACCGGCACCAGTTGTTGTTGCGCGCGCTGGAGTTGGCCCGCGAGCAGGCCGAATTGGAATCCACGCAGGAGTCGGGATACCTGTCGGCCCTGAAGGAGTACGTCGAAACGCTGGGGGAACGAGCATCAGTGCTGGCCGAGGCGCGAGGGCGAAGCGTCCTCGATCAGATCAGGATCGAGCTTGCCGCAGCCAAGGAACCGCACCGAGTAGCGTTCCTGGAGTTGGCGCTCTTCAAAGAGGCGGTGTTGCTGGAGTACTTCAAGAAGCGGGAACTCGTGGACGCAATCGAGAGCAGGTTCCCTGCGAGTTCGCTGGATCGGCTACAAGGCCGTGTCGAGTCCAGTGAGGTAGTGTGGAACCGGATCGTCGAGACGCTGGCCCAGCGAGCCGGGGAGGAAGTCAGCGAGGCTCGCGTGGAGGTGATAGAAAACCGCAGGCAGCATGAGAAGGAACTGGTTCGCCTTCGAGACCGGCTCGGGGAGAGCCTCTTCGATCTCGGCAGGATGCAGTCCGCGCGCGAGCGGGCACTGACTCGTTTCGCGGAACTCGAGGCACGGTTGGGCAAGCTTCTCGCCACTGTGCCGGCGGCAGAACGGACCCGGATCGAGACGGAAGCGACGGCATTGCGATCCGGCCTTCTGAAGTCTTCCGACGAGAGCATTGCATCGCTCGAAGGGCTCGTAGACCGGTTGAACGCGGGTGTCTCGCTGCTGGACGACTACACTCTGCGACTTCACGATATCGAGACGAAGCTGTATTGGGCGGCATTGCTGCGTCGAGAGTCGGGATTGGCGGGACTGGATTGGTCTGCCGTGGGGAGCGAGTGCCGTCAACTCTTCGGCGCGCGGGATGCGAAAGAGGTGCCGTCAAGTGCGAGCGCGCATGATCAGTTGGTGGACTTGTTTGCCGCGCCGGTGGACGCCCGGGCGGCTTTGGGAGAGAACTTGGACCAGTTGGGCGCTGACCTGCGAGGCATCACCGGCATGCAATGGACCGTCATCACCGCGGTGTTGATTGTTGTCTGTGCACCGCTCGTCTGGGTGCGGCGAGCTGCCGTCAGACAGGCGGGCCGTCTGGCAGCAGCGCTTGTAGCTCGGGGCGGCGCAGAGAATCTGACCAACAAAGCACGGCCGCTCGACGATCGCGTCCACCTGTTCATGTGGAGGTTGTCGGGCAGCGTGTTGCCGCCGCTGGCGATCGTCCTGGTCTTGTGGGGTGGATTGGCGGTGGCCGGCTTGCCTACGCGGACGTTGCAGCCGGTGATAGGGGGCTTCTGTTTCTTCATGGCGGCATGGTTCAGCTTTGCCGTTGCGGGATTTGCGTTTTCGCCGGCACGCCCTGCGCAGCGGTTGATCGCCTGTGGGGATGCGGTTGCGCGGCACTACCGGAAGTGGGCGATGGCGGTTGTGGTGTGTTCGATCGTCCTGCTACCCGTGCCGCTGCTGCTTGGATTCTGGGACGTCCTGCCGGCGTTTCGTTCGTCGCTGTGGGAGGTTTACAAGACTGGTGTTCTGCTGATGCTGGTCTTCTTCGCAGTTCACAAACGCGATGTAATCGGCACCGGCGCCGCGCCACGAACGAACTGGATTGGCGTGTTTGTGTCCACGCTCTATCCCTTCCTGGCGCTGGGTTTGATTGCGCTGCTGCTCTTGCAGGTCGCTGGATACGGATTGCTCGTCGAGTTCGCAGGCGGCGGGGCGCTGGCCAGCGCGGGCATCATCCTGCTGGTTTCTATGATCGTGGCGTACTGTTGCGATTTGGTGGACCGGCACGTCGGCCGGCGTGGATCGTCCGATAGCGAGTCCGGGGCCGCCGTGCCGTCGGGCTCAACAGGAGCAGGAGCGGGCAAGAGTGAAGCAGCCGAAGAGAAATCGGCGTCCGATCTCGAACCCGCGGAGGCCTACATCACCAGGCTGGCGAAGGGATTGGCTCGGTGTGTTGGGGTTGTTGCGACCGTGTTCCTGCTGTCGCGTGTGTGGGCGCTGCCGATCCGCCTTCATAATCTGAACTGGCGTGTGATCGGATTGGGCCTGGCGGCGTTTGTCGTTGCTCTCCTGGTGGATCGGGTCTTGTACTCGGCGTTGCACACGCTCCGCGTGACGGGACGGTTGCCGTCGAGCACGGTTCGGATCATCCGCCGCTGGGCGAGGGGCCTGCTGATCGCGATCGTCGTGTTGTTCGTAATCGGTCAGGCGGGCTTCAAGATCGACAACTTCTGGACGTTGATGAGCACGCTCCTGGCGATGGTTGCGATCGGTTTCGTCGCGGTATGGAGCGTCCTGAGCAACGTTCTGTGTACGCTGATCATCCTCATCTGGCGGCCGTTCAACGTCGGCGAGCACATCGAGATCCAACCGGAGAACATCGCGGGCAAGGTGATCGACATCAACTTCATGCAGACGCTGCTCCGGACTGAGAACGGGGATCGCGTCGCCGTGCCGAATTCGATCTTCATGCAGCGGTTCATCAAGCGGCGTAAGACCGTCGATCAACCACGAACGTCCTTGGCGGATCAGTTGATGGCCAGCGAGCCTGCGGAACAGTAGAGCGTTTTCGTGTTGAGAGTGCATGCTTCGCCGTAGCGTCGGCCCCCCGGGGCCGACGGGGATCACCCATTCGCGCGGCCACCCACAAGGTCGAACGCTGACCGCTTGCTGACGCGCGCGGCTCTGATCACCGCCGCGAAGGATGCCATCTCATGCCTGAAATGCTCTGAGGCCGACAGGGTTGCACCCGCTTGGCGTCATTCCTGTCACAGCGGCAACGGCAAACTCAGCGCGCTCCGGGCATCTGGAATGAACAGGCGGCAAGGCTCACGCAGCATGACGTGCGAGCGGAACAACACTGGCGGCCTACAGTCCGATCGTGTCGAGGATATGCGTCATGCCCGGGAGAACGTCGTTGTGCCGCCGAATCTCGTCCGACGTCAGCCACACAACGTCCGCGACCTCCTGGGGATTCGCGACCGGCTCGCCGTCGATGATCGTCGCCGACCAGCAGTGCAACACGAGTCGGCCGCCGTGCTTCGTTTGCGTCATGAGGAACTCGCCCGGCTCGACTCGGATGCCCAACTCCTCACGCATCTCGCGAACCAGCGCCTCGGGCTGCGATTCCCCATCCTCAATGTGCCCACCCGGAAAGCACCACGTCAGCGGCGCCTTGACGCGCCTGGCTCGCTGGATCACTAACATACGATCACCCCGTCGCATGATCCCCAGAATGCCTACGACCGGGTTGTCCGACGTCACCTCCAAGCGAGTCCCTCCGAATGCCCCCCGTTGCCGCAGTATAGCAGGTAACGGTTGACTGCGGCACGACGCTGCCTCCGGCCGCTGCTAAAGGGACCGAGGGCAACAAGTTCGGCCGCCACGGAAGAACTCGAACCGCACTATAAACCACCGCGGCTTTTCCAATGGCCGACTTCGCGGAACCGGGGTATCCTTATCTCATGAGATTCGACGGTGCCCACGCGCCGCGAAGAATGTCCCCACTCATGGAGGCTCCACCATGACACAGTCCATGTCCGTCCTCGCGATCGGCATCGGCAGCGGTATCACGATCGGCGTCATCGTTCTGATCGTGCTCGTCGTCATTGCCATCTACAACACCCTTGTCCGCAAGCGCATGACGGTCCGCAACGCCTGGTCCCAGATCGACGTCCAGCTCAAGCGCCGGCACAACCTGATCCCCAACCTCGTCGAGACGGTCAAGGGCTATGCCGGTCACGAGAAGACCACGCTGGAAAACGTCATCAAGGCCCGACAACAGGCGGTGGATGCGAAAGGCCCGGCCCAGAGTGCTGCGGCCGAGAACTTCCTGGGCGGCGCGTTGCGGCAGTTGTTCGCACTGTCCGAGGCATACCCCGATTTGAAGGCCAACGAGAACTTCCAGCAGTTGTCCGAAGAATTGACCAGCACGGAGAACAAGATCAGCTTCGCCCGGCAACACTACAACAACTGTGTCGGCACCTACAACGAGGCCATCCAGGTCTTCCCGAACATCCTCTTTGCCGGCGTTTTCGGCTTCAAGCCCGAAGAGTTCTACGAACTGGAAGACGCGGCCGAGAAGGAAGTGCCTCAGGTGAAGTTCTGAGCGCCTAGGCCATCCTTCGTGCCATGCGTGGAGGCGCTAGAACCGCTCGTCGAGGTACTCGAGAATCAAGTGTGTCGCGACGAGTTGGACCTCCTGGATGTGGGCGGAGTTTCGGCCCGGCGCGTTGAGCACATGGTCGCAGAACGCCTCGGCGGGGCTTCCGGGCTTGCCGAGGAAGCCGATGGTCGTCAGCCCAAGCGTTCGCGCACACTTGAGCGCGCTGACGATGTTCGGGCTTTGGCCGCTCGTGCTGAGCGCGACAAGTGCGTCACCCTTCCTGCCGAGCCCCTCCACCTGTCTCGCGAAGATCGCCTCATAGCCGTAGTCGTTGGCGATGCAGGTCATGGCCGTCGAATCCGCGGCGAGGCATACCGCGGCCAAGGGTCGGCGCTTGCGGGAGAAACAGCCGATCATCTCCTCCGCCAGATGCATCGCTTCTGCGGCCGAGCCGCCATTGCCGCACGTCAGTATCTTGCCTCCGGCATTGAGCGTCTCTTCCAGCCGTCCGGCTATCAGGAGAATGGCGTCGGCCAGGCCCGTGATTGCGCTGACGGACTCAAGGTGGGACTCGATGGAATGCCGCAGCTTCTCGTCGGGTGTCATGCGGACCTCCTTCGTGGTCTCGACCGTCCATCTTGCAGGGGCGATCGCGTGTCGTCAATGGGAGCGCAACAAGAAACGGCGACCCGCCTTTTGACGAGTCGCCGCTCAGGATGCCTGGCTAAAAAACGGAAGCGACTGCTTCGTGCGCGATGTTACGGCACGAGGCAGGCGTCGGACTTACCACCCAGGTTGCAGGTTCCCGGCGAACCGGCGGGTACTCCGGTAGGCTTTGTATTGCCGGGGTCAACCGGGTTGTTCGCGTTGTGCGTGCTGTAGATGTTGTCCTTGCCACGCGAACTCGGGACACCGGCTGACTTGCCCGACAGGCCCGCGTCGGGACCCTTGTCGAACGAGACGTGCCCATCCTGGAACAGGATGTTCTGACCTTCTCGGTTCGTGTGGTTCGAGCTGTTGCCTCGCCATGCGCTCTTCCGGTCGTCCAGCAGTGAGGGCGAACTCACCAGGCCGCCCTTGATATAGGGGTTGGCGTCGGCAAGCACCGGGAAGGTCGGCTCTGAACTGGTTCCAACCACGCGGCGGTTGGGATCGTGCTGATACTGGTAGGCATAGCTGAGGCGCCGCTGCTCGAAGAAGTCGAAGTAAACCGTCGTGTCCTGCGCCGGATCCGGGATGTCGGACGAACTCGGGCAGATGTACTGCTTCGGAGTCGTATTATTGGCCCGGACGATGGCCCACATGTCCACAGTCGGCGAGGGAACACCTGTGGTCGACGGCTCGCTAGTCCTGTCAGCTTCAGAGAAGATCTGCATGTTGCCGGTCGTCCCATCAAAGGTCTCCGCGATGGACGGGAATGTGCCCGGATCGTCCTGGGCATAGATGTAAAACGCCTGGCCGATTCCTCGCTGGTTCGCCGAGCAGACGGTTCGCTTCGACAACTCTCGCGCTCGCGAGAGACTCGGTAGCAGAATCGAGATCAACAACGCAATGATCGCGACCACCACCAACAACTCAATCAGGGTAAATGCTTTGGGTTTTCTCACGGTCAAACCTCCTCATGGCAACCGGTAATTCTGACCCAGCTCCATCAGCACGCCGAAGGCGTCACAACATAAATGGATAAGAATTGCTCTGGGTCGGAGTCAAAGCTCCGAGATTCTCCTCGACCCGGCCTCGGCAATGCCGAATCAGCCGCTCTTCGCACGCCCTGGTTGCCTCTGCGGCGTGCAAAGCAGTGTCGCCCGGGATCTCTCCGGCAACCGTTGCCGAAGGTCCGGCAGTCTCACGAATCACCCGGTATCGGTGTTGCCCCCGGCTTCGCCAGGCATCCAGGGAACACGGCCTCACCCGGGATTATCGCCCCTAGGTTCGTCTATCCGCTCGGCCGCTTACCGTGCCGAACGGTATGTCGGCTTGTGCGTCTGCCGACATCTGTTCCGACTGTCGTCGTCTCCAGTCTAACCCCCGTCCGGAGCACCTCGCAGGCTCCGTGCCGACTGTGCCTTCTCCTTATAGGCAACGCGCCGGCACCAACTAACCCACTCCTTTGTTGTTTAGGCGGGAAAAACGAGGTAGTGGCTGTCAGGCATGATGGGCGGCATGTTTATCGCCGCAACGTCGAATAATACAAACACGTATGAAGCTTATGATACCGTGGTCCGCACCTCGCGATTCCGTGGCCTCTCGGCACCGATCTAGCCTCCCCATATTACAGGCTACCACTCTATCCTATCAACACTTTGGCCCCAGTTCAACCGTTTGGCAGCATCAAACGCCCTCTTTTTCGCGGACATGCCTCGCTCGGCCCTAGTGGATCCCATGTGTCCGGTTCAGTCGGGCTGCCATCCCCCGTCTCTGGATCCTGTCTTCGGCCGTGCATCACGGGCTATCGACCTCGATTCGCTCGATGTTCGCGTTTCCCAAGCCGAGGGTCGCTGCCGTGCCAAGGTACTTAGGAAGCTTGGCCTCAGGCAGCAGAGGACCCATCCCTCTGATGGACCGAGTTTCGTTCAGGAGCTCGAATCCCACCGAATCGCACGCCACCGGATCCGTGCCCAACAGGATCGTGCCGCTGGTGTGGATGGTTCCCTCGCCCGCATCCGGGCCGCGATCGAAGACGACGCGAAGCGCATTCACGATATGCAATCGCACTTTCTCCCGAACTGGCGGTGACGCCACGATTTCACCGATCGCCGGATCGCAGCCCTGGGCATGAAACCGGGCCGGATGGCGTATGAGCCCGTGCGACAGGTTCTTCAGACAACTCGTCATCGTCGCGAGGTGATGGGTCTTGAGAAACGGCACGTTGACGATGGCCGTCGCCTCATCGAGCGCTGCGAGAAAGGAATCCCGCCCCGATGAACCGAAGTCGACGACATGCCCCTGCCATCGCATGTCCGGCATACGCGTTTTAGGGAGTTCTCGGGGCGAGCCCCCTGCTTCGAGCAGCATGATCTTGTCAGGTGACCACCCGGCGGAGAGCAGGGAATCAACCAGCGCCGTCGCGAACGGGACCGATGTCCCCAGCATGAGTGAACCGGACTGATTAAACTTCAGCAGGATGACGTCGTCGGGACTCAGGAAGTGGTGCCAGGCATCGCGCACGTCCTGCTCGCCGGTAAGCAGGCGCAGTCCCTCATCCAACGTGTCCTTCAGCAGCGGCTGCTGGACAACTCGAACGGGCATGATCCGCTCCGACTTGACCCGAATCACGCGCGACTTCTCCGCGCTGGTGCCCCGCGTTTGCCCGGAAGAGCCATATGGAAGTGGCTGGCCGTCATTAGGCTTTTCGGTTTTCAATGATGAGGGCGCCTTCTGCATCCCGCGAATCGCACGGCCCTCCGCGAAGAGCTTCACGCCTCCGGAGAGCGTTGCGGCTGCGGCAAGCGACAGGGATCGCTTCAGAAAGCCACGACGCGTATTGCCGCGTTCCTCGAGATGGGCCGGCGTTGTAGGACTCGATCGGCTCATGGCGTCCATCCTCCGATGACCCGGCACGTGAGGCGTGCTCTGCACGCTCTGAGGGCGGCGGCATTCAAAGCCCTGTCGCGAGGAAAACCCGGCGGCGCGGCAGAGTACCAGTGCTTTATCGACAACGTATCGGGCGCCTATCAAGTGCGGATCGTGGCAGAGTTCTTCTTCGAGGAGAGACCGGAACCGGACGATTCCTAGTCGGGTATGTTCGGTTCGGCTTGTGGACCTGTCGTCTTGCCCGTCTTCTCCAGGGTTTCTGCCACGATCTGATCCAACGCGGGGCTGTCGGATTGCAGGGGGGGCGTAGTCTGGACCACGCAGAGGTTGCCATGCCGGTCGAGGACAAGCACAGTCGGCAACGCACGGATGCCAAGTCGCCGGGGCAATTCGCCGCTCCACCCCTGCTCGTCGCAAACTGTGGGCCCACTGAGGCCGATCTTGCGCAGGACTTCTCGCGACTGCGCCGCATTGCCGTCCAACGATATCGTGGCGACCACGATTTCGTTCTCCCCGTGTGCGGCCTGCATCTTCCTTGTCCACTCCAACATTCTGACAGACTCCGCGTTCGTCGAGGCCCAGAAGACGACCAGCACCACGCGGCCGCGGAGTTGTTTCCAATTGACCCGGTCCCCGTCGACGGTCCGCATGTTCGGTCCGAACGACCTGCCGATCATGCGGCGGAGGTTCTCGCGGCCCACGAGCGTCAGAGTCGTAACATGATCCGGATGGTGTTCCCGGAGAGACTTCAGCCAGCGACTCGCGGCATCGACATCCCGCTGCGTTTGGGCGGTTTCGATCAGGTCTTCGATCAGCGGAACCGAGATCATGGCTTTCGGATAACGGGAGACAAACTGCTCGGTAAGCGCGACCTTGTCCGCTGTCGTGATTCGGCCCTGCAGTGAGAGACCTTCGAGGTCGGTGAGGTCCAGCCGGAGCTGCCAATACTCGGCGGCTTGCCGGACTTCGTCGGAACGCTCTGCGGCGAGGATTCTGTTGATCTCCGCCTGAAGCTGTCCAAATGCTTCGCCCCTGGTCGTCGAGGCAAAGAACAGCGATCGCAACTCGGCGATGACGAACCGATCTCGGGCCGGATCGTCCGGGTGCTTCAGGAGGAAATCGCGGATGCGATCAGCTAGCTGCTGGTGTCGCCGGGCTTCTTCACGCATTCCCTTGGTGTGGGTGGCCCGACTCGGCTGGCTGGCCGGGGCGTGGTGTACTCGTTGGATGAGTACGCTGATCTCCTGGCGATCGAGTGACTGATGATCCGGTCCATCTTCGCCTCCTCGCGAGGAGGAGGCGATCGCCAAGACACACAGAGCGAACCACATCGCCAGGCTCATGCCGCCTCGTCTCAGCCGATTGTGCGGGCTCGGTACCATACGCGTACTATAGGAGCCTGATCCGGTATTGGAAACGGACATGCGCGCAAGCACTCTGGCGAGCGACCGTGAACCCTCGGGAATCGTGCGGCCCGGGGCTAGCGAATCACGACGGATGATAGCCATCGCCTTGCCACATCCGCTCTTTCAGGACGCGGGAACAGCTGAGATGCGGGCACGACCTGGATGCGGGTACGACAAAGTTCCACCTTGACACTGCGGGTGAGTGGAGAGGGTCTTTGCTCTGCCCGACACAACGATGTTGTCAAGGCAAAAGTGTCGCGTCAACATCAAACTTGCGTGTGCCCCGGGCCTCCGGCCCTTCGCCTGACGAGCATACCGCCGGCATTCACCAAGCCGGGGATCCATGCTGCCCAAGTCGGAAAAGCAGGCATTGAAGGGGAACTCGAACAGGCGAGTGTGACAGTGTATGCCTACTTCTTCTTCGCCGTCTTCTCTGCCTCGGTGTTCATGTCGCCGGGGTCCTTGGCTTGTGATTCATCACTCTCCGCCTCGGCCGATTTCGGCTCATTGCCCGGCCAAGGGTTCTTCCTCGAATCGTTCTTCTGATTCCACGCCATTCGCTCGACGTGGTCCTTCAGCCCTTCCCTGGTCTTGTTGAAGTACTCGACGTCGTTGATAATGCAATACCATCGCGCGTTGAAGGGCGGACCATAGTTCAAGTGGGAGCTGTCAAGCTTCTGGATTTTGTAGTCCATTCCTGTTCTTCCTGTGCCGTTCTCCAGCGTCGCACAACGCGACCGAAGGCGGGCAGTGCAATCTGGACCGTGAGGGCCGAGGCCGACCCGTTCCGCGTGCCGACCTGACAACGCTCGCTCAGCCGGCATCAGGCGCCAAAAGCCCTTGCGAAGGTGCTCTGTCTTAACGGTTTACACGCGGGATGCACGGACACCGAACGCGATATTCGCACGGGCCTCAGCAACCGTGCCACCCTTTAGTCCATTGCTCGGCGAAACACCAAGCAACTTCCAGTCATGATCGAATAGCTTCGTGATCCCTCCCCCCCGGAAGGGGCGGGACACACGAAGCGTTCATCCTTATCTCCGAGCCGCCTAGTAGTTCCGGCCGCCGCCTCGGCCGCCTCGGTCCCGGTCTTCGCGAGGTCTGGCCTCGTTGACCGTCAGTGCCCGGCCATCGTGCGACTGGCCGTTCAACGCGTCGATCGCGGCCTTGGCGTCGTCATCCGAAGCCATCTCAACGAATCCAAACCCCTTACTTCGCCCGGTCATCCGATCGCTAACGACTTCGGCACTCTCGACAGTCCCGTACTCGGCCAGCATCTTCTCCAGGTCGGAACTCGTAACAGAGTAGCTCAGGTTGCCAACGTAAAGTCTCTTGCCCATCGCGGATCTCCTCATCGATGGCATTTCGACCCACAGTTTCACTTTCAGGGTCGCGGTTGAAAGCGGCCATACAATCCGGCCAGCGAGGTTAGGAAACGCGATCCAGGCTTGGCGATCCGGATAGCAAGTAGAACCGTCTCGTGCGTGCCTCGTTCGACGAACCAACCG
The DNA here is from genome assembly GCA_043813895.1 of Planctomycetota bacterium. Classification (GTDB taxonomy): domain Bacteria; phylum Planctomycetota; class Phycisphaerae; order UBA1845; family UTPLA1; genus CAZTAR01. The sequence goes on along the minus strand of JBDRKQ010000028.1, from coordinate 17,246 downwards.
CCGGTAGTATAACCTCCGGTCTGAATTCCGCCAGTAGAACCTCGGGAACCCGGAGAGCGGGCTTCCTGCGCCTCTGGCGGGGTACCCAAGAGCCAAGGAAGGAACGTCGCCGCCCCGCGTTTCCGATAGCAGCCCCCCTGCGTCGCCCATCTTCGCCGCTACCTCCTGCCGGCTCGCGGAGCCCGGTCGTCCGAATGAGGATCCGGCAGATCATCGCATTGCGCCGTCCGATCGTCAGCCCCCGCCGGATCGCCGATACATCCCCATGAAGACCTCGCGCGGCGGCATCTCCCGGGTGGTATGGGCGGAAGCGCTCGGCGTGGTCCTCATCCTGCTCGCGCTGTACGGATGCACGATCTCGGCGAACCTTTGCATCGCGCACGACAGCATCCACTACATCAACACAATTGACGACGGCCGGAACCTCTACCATCCCCATCACCTGCTGTATGCGCCTGTCGCACGGCTGTGGGTGCTCACGTGGCGTGGACTGGGTGCGGAGAGCGTGGACAGCGCCGCGCTGGTCGCTTCGCTGAACGCGGTCTTCGGCGCGCTGACCTGCGGCTTGGTGTTTGTCTTCTGCCGCACGAGGCTGAACCTCGGACGCGGGCAGTCGCTCGCGGGCGCCGGCCTCGCGGCCAGTTCCTTTGGAATGTGGTATTACAGCGTCTGTGTCGAGGTCTATGTGATCCCAGCATTCTGGCTGCTCGTGACGCTGCTGATCCTGACTCGACGCAGGCTCGGCATCGGCTCGTGCGTTGCGATGGGATTGACCTGTGGGCTGGCCGTGCTGTTTCACCAGACCAACGTGCTGTTCGGCCTGTTTGTGGTTACAGGAGTGGCGACAGCGGTCGGGCGGCCCGTGCGATGGCGGCTGCTCGCAATTGCGGCATTCATCGGTACAGGGATGATCGTCACGTGCGTGCCGTACGCGATCGTGCTGCTGATATTTGTCGAGGCGGATTCGTGGTCGCACGCGTGGCATTGGTTGACGGACTACGCACAGGGCTCGCAATGGGGCGCATTCACCTGTGCGACGTTGCCCAAGGCCGCGATCGGCTTCGCACGGTCGATCGTCGGTGGGCACTTCCTATTCGCATCGCCGCTACTCGCATCCACAGTCGACCGATTCCTCGGTTCGCACCATCTGGCGGACGAACGGTTTCTCGTGCGTCACATGCCGGCGTGGCAGGCATGGGCATATCTGGCCACCGGCGTGACGGCGTGCGTGTTTGTGGTCCTGGCGGTGGGACGGGGCTTGCTTGGCCGTCTGCGCGGATTGACCGCGGAAGCTCCCACCCGGCGACTTCTGGTGATTCTCGTCGGCTGGCTTGTGGTGTACGCCGTGTTCTTTGCCTGGTGGGAACCCGAGAACCTGGAGTTCTGGATTGCCCCATCGCTGGCATTCTGGATGAGCGTGCTGACGGTTTTGAGCCGTGCAAAGCGGGGATGGCGTCTGCTCGCCGGCGCGATGGTGTTGCTGCTGGCGACAAACCTGTTCGGCAGCATCCTGCGCCTTCGAAGTCGGGACAATGATTACCACTATCATCGAATCCAACCGCTGGCCGAGGCGGTCCGAGAAGGCGACGCCATCGTCGTCGGTCGACGGTGGATCTGGGGCGACTACCTCCAGCGATATACGCCCGCGGAGGTTTGGTGCATCAGTGACGATGCCCGAGCCGGCGATGCCTCGGGGAGGCTGTCCGGCACGATCGAGAGCACGCTCGCCGGCGGTTATCGCGTCTTCGTGACGGCCGATGCCGCGGGACAGGGCGAAGACGCGCGGCGAGAACAAGGTGACATCTCATCCAACCACGAACCGCTTTGGGAGCGCTACCGATTACGCTGGCGCACGTTCGAAAAGCAAGGTTGCGTGTTCTACGTGATCGAGCCTGACATTCCCCACGTTCCCTGGACACGTGGTTAAGAGAATTCGCTTTGGGCTTCGGACTCGGCCGGGCTCAGGTAGCCCAGGGTCGAGTGAAGCCGTTGGCAATTGTGGAATGTTTCGATGGACTCAAACACGTCCGTCCGGGCCTGGTTACGCGTCGCTGAGCGGCGTGATGCAATCCTGCAAGCCGCTGTGGACCTTATTGCTTTAGCCCATCGATGAAGCGTTCTTGGTGGAAGCCGTAACCGTAGTGATTCGAGAGCATTATGAGCCGCTGGACGTCTTTGTTCGGCGAAGTCCGTCGTGCCAGGCGTCTCGGAAGCCGATGTGGGATTGAGGAAAACACGACGCTTGTCATTCCCGGCTTAGGCGGACAGAATACGGTCTTGTCCTCTTGAGCGAGCAGCCATGGCGATTACTGTCTGCTGTCCCTGTGGAAACCCTCTCGACTGCGACCAGTTGGGGCTCGTCATCTCGTTGACGTGTCCGCGCTGTCAGCAGGAGATTCACCTGGAGGTGGATGTCGGGCAGGACCAGACTGGGCTCGCCGTACTGACCGTCATGGAGGGGCCGTATTGGGGGGGTGAGCAATTCGTCATGCCGGTTGGCAAGGACCTGCCGATCGGCAAGGCTCCTGGGAACTGGCTTTCCGTGGCGAGCGACGCGATGTCGGACTCGCACTGCCGGCTTCACGTGAGCGGGCAGGGTGAGGTCAGCATCGAGGACCTCCAGAGCAAGACCGGCACCTACATCGGAAACCAGCGAATCGCCAGAGGTAAGTTGGCGCCTCTGCAGTCGTTCAGCGTGGGCGGATTCCGATTCCGGCTCGAATTGCAGATGCCCGATGGGACGACCATGACTGGCCTGCGCCCTCCCGAAGTGCGCGCCCGGAGGAAGAGGGCACAACTTCCCGCGCTGGAGCGCATCAAGCACGAAACGACGGCCGAGAAATGGTTGATCAGCAACCGGGTTCTTCTGGCACGGTGGGCCACGGCGGCGTTTGCATGGTTGATCGGCCTTTATCACCTCTTTGTCTTCGGGCAACGTGAGGGATGGTCGTGGCCAACGGCCGGCTTGCTCGGCGCGGCGATAGTGGTTCTCCTGGCGGCTTCCGGTCGGCGCGTCGCCCTTGCGCACCCACATTTCAAGTACGCGTCGCTACTCCTGCTCGTGGTGTTGGCGGTCGGCGACATCGCATGGGATCTGCCGGTTCCGGCGATCGCGGCGCTCAGCCTTGCGGCATGTCTGACCCTTCTCGTGATGCGCGCTTCATCCGCGATCCTCACCATCCTGGGAATCGCCCTTGCCGGACTTTCGCTCATCCTGGCGGCAGTCCAGTCGGTCAGAGGTCTGATAAGTCTCCTCACGTAGTCCACACCGGTTTCCGGATCGCGCGGGTGACCGAGAACTTCGCCTTTTGCGGTTCCAAACACACGAACTCCGCAACATCGATTGCCGCAACGGCCATCGTCATTGAAACGACGCCTCGCATCACGGTATACTAGTACGGGAGAGTCAGATTCAACGCGGGGCGGACACACCGTTGCAACCATGTGAGGACGGACGCAACCGCGGCCTGATCCAAGCAGGAGTCGGAAACGATGAGCGAGGCGCCCAAGAAGACGTGTCAGGGTTGTGGTGGGGAGATCACTGCTGAACAGATCGCCGGGAGACAGGCCGGACTCATCCAAGGCGTACTTCTGTGCCCGAACTGCGTTGCGGAGAAGCGACGCAAGGCGATGGAGGTCCACACTGCGACGCAGAGGGCGGTTGCTGCACCGCCGGCCGCGCAAGCCGTCAGCGCGGGAACGAGGCCTGCCCGACCGCCCATTGATGAGGCTGATGTCGCGATCTCACTCATCGACGATGATGAGATGCCGACCAGCGAATCGCGCATGATCCGCAGCTTTGCCGCGGGAAGCACGCTCGGCGGCACGCACCAGGATCAAAAGCTCAAGCGGCCTCTCGGTGGTCCGACGGACGCCGCGACACGCATCCGGACATTCCACGCCAAGCTGACCGACGCCGGCCTCGCGAACCTGGACGACATCATCAACGAATGGATTGACGCCAATCCCGGCGTCTTCATCAAGTCCACTTCAACCTCCGTCGGCATCTTCGAGAGCAAGAAGAAGGAGCCGCACCTGTTCGTCACGATCTTCTACTAAGCGAAGTTGCATCCCAACGGGGCCGCGCGTGAACTGGGCGTATCACGGTCGCTGCACACCGCCGGCAACGCCCGCGCGGTGCTACGGTTCGGCGAAGCCTTCGCGAATCGCGAACCTGGCCAGTTCGACCCGGTCGTGGATGTTCAGTTTCCGCATGATCTGCGTCGTGTGATGGTCGATCGTCTTGACGCTCAGGTGAACGACCTCGGCAATCTCCTTCTTGGACAACCCCTTGGCAAGATAGGTCAGGATTTCCGATTCGCGCCGCGTCAACGTCGACACCCGTGACCTGACCTTCCCGGCCAGACTCACACCGGTCGAATCGATCACGAGGCGATCTTGCACCGACTGGGAAAAGAAGGCACCGCCGGCGGCGACCTCGCGAATCGCAGCCACGACCGTCTCCGGCGTCTCCGACTTCGTGAGGTAGCTCCTGGCCTGCACATCGAGCGCTTGCTCGATGAACCGATCCTGGACAAACGCGCTGAGGAAGATGATCCGAACGTCCGGCTTCAAAACAAGGATGCTCCGGGCGGCCTCGAAGCAATTCAAGCCCGGCATGTCGATATCCATCAGGACGATGTCTGGCGAAAGCCTGTTCATCTGCGCGATCGCCTTGTCAGCGGTATCGGCTGTGCCGACGACGATAATGCCGGGCTCTCGCGTGAGGCGCTCGGAGAGTGACTCACGAACAACGGCGTGGTCGTCGACGATCAGGATCTCAATGTCTTTCGTCATCCGTCGGGGGCTCCCATCTCAGTGCCTCCCTCCAACATTCGGGCGACACGTTTGTGAAGTTCCGACATTGAGAACGGCTTACGCAACAAGTCCGTGTTTCCTCCGTGGGCGGTTTCGGCCACGCTGAGCCCGGTGCCGCCGGTGACCACCAGGACCGAAGCGTTCGGCTTGACGCGGTGAATCTCATCCGCAACAGCCCGTGAGCCGGTTCCGGGGATATCCAGATCCAGCACGACAAGGCGGACCGTCTCGCCGTGGCGTTTTAACGCTTCCGTGGCCTCGGCCGTGTCCGCCGCCGCGGTAACTTCGTAGCCTTGGGACCGGAGCGATGAGGTCATGATCGAGCGGACGTGCTCGTTGTCTTCCACGACGATGACGTGTTCACCGTGGCCCGGCTTTTGCCGTCGATGCCGTGCCTCGTCGGGCAGAGTCTCGGGTGGGTTGCAGCATGGCAACGAAACGCTGATCTGCACACCACAACCTTCCTGCGACTCGACTTGAATCTCTCCGCCGTGATCCTCCACAATCGCATGGATGACAGACAGACCGAGGCCGGTGCCCTGCCCTCGCGGTTTGGTCGTAAAGAAGGGCTCAAAGATATGTTCCCGTGTTTCCTCCGACATGCCCTTGCCTGTGTCGCTGATGGTAACGATCGCCGTGGGGCGCTTCGTCGCGTGCGAGTCAGCCGCAGGCATCGGCTCATCGAGAGGCACGACGCGCAAGTCAACGTGAAGCCGCCCCCCCAACGGCATGGCGTCCCTGGCATTGATTGCGAGATTCATCCACACCTGCTGGAGCTGCGTGGCATCCGCTCTCACCCAGACCGCGTCATGATCGGAAAGGTCCTCCGACACTTCGATTGCTGCGGGCAGGAAGCGTCGCAGAAGCCGCGTCGTATCAGACACCGATTCAGCCAGGTTCACCGGCGTCTTCTCCGCGGTCCCCTTGTGGCTGAATGTCAGCAGGGCATTCGTCACCCCGCGCGCCTGTTTGGCGGCCTGCTCCACCATTTCCATCGATCTGATCGCCGAGTGGTCGTCCGGTAACGAGGTCTTGGCCATATCCGTATAGCCGAAGATTGCCGTCAGCAGATTGTTGAAATCATGAGCGATGCCACTCGCCAGAGCGCCAACCGCTTCCATCTTGTGGGCATGTTGTAGCTGAGCTTGAAGCCTGGCTCTCTCTTCTTCCATGCGTCTGCGCTCAGTGATGTCGGCACTTGCGTAGATGATCGTGGTCAGACCACCGTGCGCCCAACCGGGAACGCTTAAATGGACCGATAGATGCCGCGTTTCGCCGGAAAGAGTCTTCACCGTCGCGTCGAACGGGGCAGGAATCCTCCCCTCTGAGAGGGCAATCAGTTGCTCCTTGACACGGTCAATGTGGCCGGGTGTGCTGAGTGTGTCGTCGACGCGCGCGATCAGCTCTTCCTTGCTCCGCGCTCCGTAGAACTCGACGGATGCGAGGTTGATGGCCACAATCCTGGCCATGCGGGCGCAGCGCATGACCTCTTCGGGGTGAGCGTCGAAGTAGGCGAGCAAGTCACTGACGCCGCCTGCTTGCAAGCCCCGCAGGCGCTCCAGCACCCCACTCATATCCACCTCTCTCAGGAGTACGGGCGAATCCTCGAAGAGAGACTGGTATCTGTTTCGGCTCTCTCGCAGGTTCTCTTCCGCCCGCTTGCGCTCGCTGATGTCCCGGGCAACGACCTGAATGGCACGTTCGCCATTGAAGACAAACGGAACCGCCGCGACTTCCACCGCGATGCGGGTCCCGGACAGCCCGGCCAGGATTGTTTCGTCAAGGGGGCGAGGCCTGTTGTCTTCCAGGGCTCCGCGTATTCGCTTCCCGATCCTATCTCTCTCTTCAGGAACGACGAATTGGAGCACCGGTTTTCCGACGATCTCTCTTGGGTCCTTGGCTTCCAGTAGTCTTACGCCTGCGTGGTTCACGAAGACGACAGCCTCTTCCGTGTGGACAGCGATCAGATCGGGGGAAACCTCCACAAGCGACCGGTAGCGATCCTCGCTGGCCCGCAGGGCCTCCTCCGCCCGCTTGCGCTCGGTGATGTCGCGTTGGACGCCGATCCTGATAGGATTCTGGCCTGGGATCCGCACGATCTGGGGGCTGATTTCAACGGGAAATCGGGAGCCGTCCTTGCGGGTTTGAATCGCTTCGAAAATCGCAATTTCTTCGGTCAAGGCGCGTCTGTCTATGTCGCGCAGATCGTCACGCGACAACTCGGTATCAAGTTCATAGATGGGCTTACCGATCATCTCCTCGCGCGTGTATCCGTACATTCTCAACGTCGCTTCGTTGCAGTTCTTGATGCATGGATCGCCTTCGGGGGTCAAACCGATTTCAATGATGCTGTCGTGCGCCTGGCCGACTATGTTGTTGAGCCGCGCCTCGCTCTCACGCAGGGCCTCCTCTCCCCGCTTGCGATCGGTGATGTTCCTTGCCACGATCGTCACACCTGCGGGTGTCCCGTCGGCATCGCGACGGACGGACGTTCTGGCACTGTACCACGTCGTCTTGCCGGCGATTTCCAGGGCGTAGTCGTACTGTTGACTCTCACCAGTGCTCATGCACTGTGTGATGGCGGAATCCAGGAGGGTCGCTACGTCGGGCGGCAGGATCTCGGAGTAGTGGGCGCCCAGGAACTTCTCGGGCGGCGCGTACAAGTCCGCATGATCGCTCGGCTGGTGGTAGTCGACGAACTTGCCATCCTGATCGAGCACGAAGACGAGATCACTCATAGAGGAGAGCGTTGATCTCAGTTGTTCCTCCGCCGTGCGCAGGGCTACCTCCGCTTCTTTGCGTTGTGTGATGTCCCGGTTGACGGAAACCGTCCCGATCCACTCGTGCCGCTCGTTCCGTAGCGGCACCACAAACGCCTCGCAGATTCTCTCGGTGCCATCTTTGCGAACGATGTTGATCTCGCCGCCCCAGTGACCCTCCTCCGATATGCTTTGGCGAATTGACTGGGTAAGCTGCCCGGCTTCCTCCGGCCTGTCCAACACTTCGGGAGTTTGCCCCAGCAGTTCAGCCCTCGGATACCCGAACAACCGCTCGGCCGCCGGGTTCAAGTCGCTGATCCTGCCCCGGTTGTCGGTAATCAGGACGCCGTCGTTGATGTTGTTGAAGACCAGTGCCTGCCGCCGCAGCTCTTCTTCCGTTTTCTTGCGATCGGAGATGTCAGTCGCCATGCCGGACAGAAACAGCGGCGAGCCGGACTCGTCCGTGACGACGATGCTGTCCATGAGTGTGGGAAAGACCGAGCCGTCCCGCCTCTTGTGCCACACTTCCTCGTCTGCGAAGCTGCCCCCCCCCGCGAGCGGCTCAATCAGTTCAATCACGCGCGCCATCTGTTCCTCGGTGTGGAACACGGAAAGATGCTCTCCAAGCAACTCCTCGGGACTGTATCCATGCATCTCCGCGAAGGCGTCGTTGACGTACAACAATCGCCCGTCGAGATCAGCGATGGCGTGGCCGTGCGGCGTTCGATCGGAAATCGCCTTGAACTTCCTCAGCTCCACTTCCGCTTCTCTACGCGAGGTGATATCACGAATGATGGCGACAACGAGGTGCTGGTCACGATATCGGGCGGAAGAAAGCGATAACTCGATCGGGAACTGCACGCCATCCTTGCGCAACGCCAGCAGTTCCAACGTCCGACCGACCGCTCCATCGGGCTTGCCGCTCCCGAAGAAGCTGCTCACATAGGACGTGTGTCGCGCGCGGTGCTCCTCCGGCATCAGGCAATCGAGCGGTTGTCCTGCCATCTCTTTCTTGGAGCGGCCGAACATCCTCTCGGCCGCGGCGTTGAAGATGAAGACAGCGCCATCCGCATCGATTGCGATGACCGCATCCTTGCTCGCCTCCACGACCGTGCGAAACCGCTCCTCGCTCCAGCGGAGTTCTTCTTCAGCCCGCTTGCGCTCGGTGATGTCGCGACCGACCGATTGGTATTCCACGATGTTGTCGTCGGAATCGAAAATCGCACGGTCCGTCCATTGATGAAGGCGGATCTCCCCACCGTCAGCAATGACGAGATGCTCGTGGCTGGCAACGGGGTTCTCGCGGTTCAACGCGGCGAAGTGGCTTTGGACTTTCTCATGGTCCTGCCTCGGAATCAGGTCCATCAGGCCATGTCCCAGGAGTTCCTCGGACCGTTTGCCGAAACATCGGCAGTACGCTTCGTTCACGAACGTATGCGTCCCGTCGGGCCGCCAACGGCAGATGAGTTCAGTCTGGTCTTCGACGATCGCCTGGTAGCGGCGCTCGCCGTCCCGCAGTTCCTCCTCGATCTTCTTGCGGTCGGCGACATCGCTGTACGCGCAGAAGACCGCGGGCTGGCCGTCGTAGGTCATCGGGCGCATCGACACCCCTGCCCCAAGGAGCGTTCCATCAGTCTTCCTGACGAGAACTTCGCAACTGTGCACGCTGCCCTGGCGATGCAATTCACCGAGCAGAACCTCCCAGTCAGCCGGATCACCGTAACAATCCGTCACTCTGCGACCGATTGCGGTTCCGCCTGGAACCCCGAACACTGATTCCATCATCGGGCTCACGTACAGGATTACCGCGTCCGACGACCGACAGATAACCAGGGGAATCGGCAAAGCATCGAGCGCGGTATGTACGGGTGTACCGGAGGCCGTTCCCTCCGATCCTGTTGCGTGGTCGCCACAAACATCGGGTACTCGTTCGACGCCGGCCGGCTTCAGCCGATTGGACTCCAGATTCTCGATGTGAGCGCGCAGAGACTCGACCTCCTTCAGGAGTTCTGCTTTGGTCTTCTTTGAGCTGCCCATGACACACACCCAGGGGGTGCCGCCTTCGCGCGACGCCTGCCCCCTTCGGATTATTCCCCGACCATCCCCGGAGGATCTGCAAATGACTCGCCACTTGAGGTCCGGGGCGGACACAGCCGGAAGACCACGCGTCCTTCTCTATGACTAGGCGACGACCACGACCGACGAGCGCAACCATAGCCCTGCGTAGTCGTCCACGCGATCTAACGGGACTCCCGCAGCAAGAGCCCTACCAGTCTGACCCCTGTAAACCCATCACCGGCTCCATCCAGGGTAGTCTTTGTTGGACGCAACATCTAGTGGTCCGATCCACATGAAATCGCGGGCGCAGCATGCGATCCGGCATTCGTACCGGCCAGAGGCCGATGCTCTCCACCCGCGAAAACGGCTGGATCGAACCACTGGTCTGCCCGTTTGAGGCCGCGCGACCCCGGCGAAGCAGGCAGCCGCCATGCGTTGGCCGGATTCCCGCCGCTTTTCCGCAAACGATGAGCTTGCCGATCTGGACAATCGCGGTTCTATGTCGGATTATCGCAATAAGAAAGCCGCCGTTACGATTCGATCGGCACCATCGAAGGTGAGGTGGTGAAGGGGTGAGTATGCTCACTAAGCGCCGACCGCCGTCGCTCCGGCGGCTATTTTGTCTAACCCCTATTCTGTCACTATTCGGTCGCTGAGTTCAATCGGGTAAACACCCTAATCTTGGCGGAGAATCGGAGTTTCTCGCCCCGAGAACACGATGGTCGGTGTCCCGAGGCGACACCAACGCAACATCCCCTCTCAACCCAGTGCGATTCATGATTCGTCAAGTCGGCAACAGCCGAGAGAGCGCAAGCAGAAGCCGGCGTCCGCCCCATTCTCGACAGGAACAGACGCCGGCTTGTTTGGCCGTACCTTGTGGTCCGGCAAGACATCAACGACCGCGCGCGTGCGCGTGCGGTTTCGTCCCGGAAGTCTTACCAGGCCGTGTAGTTCCGGCGAGTTCCCGACGTGCGCGTGCGGCTCTGGGAGTTGGTCCGCATGCCGGTCGAGCCCTTGCGGCTGGAATAGCTGCGGCCCGTGTTCTTCTTGCCGTAGGTCTTGCAGGTCGGGCTCTTGTAAGCGCTGGTCTTCCGCGCGCCGGTGGTCGTGGTGAAGTAGGTGACCGTGAAGTTCTTCGTGATCCAGGTGTTGCCGCCGAAACCCCAGGTCTGCCACTTCTTGCTCCACTGGCGGAGTTCGGTCACGACTTTGGTGGCCTCGTTCTTCAGGAAGCGTCGTTCCGTCGGATTCTTCGAGGCCTGGTATCGCCTCTTGAATCGATTGAACGCGGCCTGCCTTCGCTTGATGTCCGCCTGGAAGCTCACCTTGCTGTAATTGCCATGCTTCGTATAGGTCATTTCAGTTTCCCTTCAGAGAGACAATCGACTATCCCCCGGTCCCATACCAGGGCTTGGAACCGTACTCGGTAACTCCACATGGCGAGTTAAGGTAATGCCGGTTCTTTTTTCTTTGTCCCAGGTCCGAAGACGCGACGCGATCTTGAGGAAAACGAGGCTTCGACCTCATAATCTGCTTTGTACCAATGAGTTATGGCCGGACGCCTGCGTCCGAAGCGTTCACTGCCGTGCTCAGATTTGTGCGAGAACAATCGGAGGTTTCTACGCCCCACGGGCCACCTTGTGCTCCTCGGGCCGTCAACGAAATGAGTGTGACGCCGGCGCCACAGGTAAACCTGAAACGCTGCGGCCGCGTTCACATCGCTCAAACCGGGTTGTCTCATACACCCGCCCGCTTCCGCAACGGCGCCAACACCGCATAGGGCACGCGGATTCCCCCGAAGCCGCTGCCGCCGCGATGCGAATCGAACGCGTGAAAATCCGAGCCGCCGGTAATTGCAAGATCGAAACGGGCGGCCATCTCGACAAACAGGCGGGTCTGCTGAGACGTGTGATCGGGGTGGTAGACCTCGATCCCCTGCAACCCGGCATCACAGAGGCTGCGGACCAGCGTTTCCAGCTCCAGGTGCGATGCGTGGCCGAGCGTGGATGGGTGCGCCAGGGTCGCCACGCCGCCGGCGCCTCGGATGGTCCCGATCGCCTCTTCCGCAGTTGGCTTCTCGCGGCGGACCCAGGCGGCCGCGCCGTCCGCGAGGTACCGATCGAACGCCTCCTTGAAGCTGCCCGCCAAGCCGCTGTGCACGAGAGCTCGGGCGATGTGGGGACGCGTGACGACCGGGCCATCCGCGGACCGTTTCAGCTTCTCGCGGTCGAGTTCGATGCCGAGTTCCGCGAGTCGGTCGAGGACCGCTCTGTTCCTCTCGTGTCGCTTGGCCAGCATCTCACTGAGAAAGCCGTTGAGAGCAGTTGAACCGGCGTCAATGAAGTACCCGAGGATGTGCATCGTGCCTCGGTTGCGGCGCGCAGCCACCTCGATCCCAGGGACAAACTCAATGCCAGCCTCGGCGGCAGCGGTCGCGGCCTCAGACAGCCCGGCGGTCGTTTCGTGATCCGTCAGAGCGACCGCGCACAAGCCCCTCGCCTTTGCCATGCCGATGAGCTTCGCAGGTGCGTACGCGCCGTCGGACGCGGTCGAGTGCAGGTGCAGATCGATCCATCTCCTGGGTTCGCGTGACATGTCAGGGGTGTTCTAAGGTCAGGGGGTCAGGATGCCGTGGCTCTCCAGGTAAGCTGCCAGTTCCGCAACGCATTCTTGCAGCTTCCTGTCTGCCGTTTGTATCACCACCTCAGGCTTCTCGGGTGGCTCATAGGGATCACTGACGCCTGTAAAGTTGGCGATCTCCCCCGCTCTGGCCTTCTTGTAGAGTCCCTTGGGATCTCGCTGTTCGCACACTTCCAGGGGTGTATCGACGAAGACCTCGATGAAGGGAAGCCCCGCCTCATCATGGAGTTTTCTCGCCCGATCCCTGTCGGCACGGTACGGACTGATGAACGAAGTGATGCTGATGGCGCCGGCGTCGGCGAACAGCTTCGCCACCTCCCCAATACGCCGGATATTCTCGTCACGATCCTCCGCGGAGAAGCCGAGGTTCTTGTTCAAACCGTGGCGAACGTTGTCTCCGTCCAGAACGTAGGCCAGCCGGCCCCGCTGAACCAGTGCGTGTTCGAGCGAGAAGCCGAGCGTACTCTTGCCGCTGGAAGGGAGGCCCGTCAGCCAGATCGTGCAGCCTCGCTGTCGCAGTAGCTTCTCGCGTTCCGTACGTTCGACGTGCCCTTCGTGCCAGACGACGTTCGCCGCTTTGATTTCCGTCATGTCACCCCTTCCACAGATGCCTGAAGACCCAACGAGCATCGCCGGGCGCGCGGCCGTTACGAATCCTGAAACAGCGGCGTGCTCAAGTACCGTTCTCCCGACGAGGCCAGGATCACCACAATCATCTTGTCGGTGTTTTCGGGCCGCGAGGCAAGTTGACTGGCCGCACAAATGGCCGCACCGGATGAGATACCGCAGAGTATGCCCTCCTCCTTGGCCGACCTCCTGCCCATGGCCATCGCATCGTCCGAGTTTACGCGGATGACCTCGTCGAAGACGGACGTATTCAAGACCGTCGGGACGAAGCCCGCCCCGATCCCCTGGATCTTGTGCGGCCCCGGCTTGACCGGCTGTCCCGCTCGCGTTTGCGTCAAGACGGGCGATTCCTCCGGCTCCACGGCAACGCAGTACACGCTCGGCTTCTTCTCCTTGAGAACCTCTCCAACTCCCGTGATCGTCCCGCCGGTCCCGATACCGGAAACAAGGATATCGACGGCCCCGTCCGTGTCGTTCCAAATCTCGATTGCCGTTGTGCGTCGGTGGATCTCCGGGTTCGCCGGATTGTCGAACTGCTGCGGCATGAAGCTGCCCGGCGTCTGCTCCGCCAGCTCGCGAGCCCGATGAATCGCGCCCGGCATTCCCTTGGCCGCCGGCGTCAACACGAGCTTGGCCCCGAGGGCCTTGAGCAACATGCGTCGTTCCATGCTCATCGACTCCGGCATGGTCAGTGTGAGCTTGTATCCCTTTGCCGCACAGACGAACGCAAGACCGATGCCCGTGTTGCCGCTCGTGGGCTCGATGATCTCCGTATCCCCGTTGATCTTCCCGGCCGCCTCGGCGGCCTCGATCATCGACTTGGCGATGCGGTCCTTTATGCTGGCCAGTGGATTGAGGTACTCCAGCTTCGCGTACACGAGCCCCTGCGAGCCCGCGATCCGGTTGAGCCGCACGAGTGGTGTGTTGCCAACGACCTCGATGATATTGTCATACAGACGTCCCATGTCCACTCTCCCGGGGCACGATCGAATGTACCAATGGATACCTCTGGCGGGGCTTGCCCGAGTACTTAAGATCCTATCATAGGTGGAGTTGCCGGCCTTCGTCAACGTGATCCGAACCGCCCGAGCCGGAGCGCGTGAAGCAAACGGGTTGTAGGTTCGTCGGTTCGGGGTCCATCTCGTTTCAAGTGCCGGCAGGCAGTCGAGCGAGGTGTGGTAGGGACAAACAGGCTGTTTAGTCCGCGTCCGAATCAGGAGCAGGATCGACGGCGTCGGGCGCGTCATCCGGCAGACCCGCGATCGATTCCTCCAAACCGAGCCAGCGGTCAGGCGTCGGGGGGTACGAATCAGACCCGCGCAGCTTCACGGCTTCGGTGGCGGCGTGCTCGGCTCGGTCGTCTTGGCCGGCGTCGCGCAACGCGCTCTCCCAAGATTGAAGCAGCTCGATGTGAATGAACTTCGCCGTATCGGCGGCCTTCTTGCAAGTCTCCTCCGACACGCCGTCGAACCATGTTGGGACGCGCGCTTCAATCCGAAGACACAAGGCGATACCGGCGGCGTGGCGATCCGCGTCGCACAGCGATCGACATCGCTCCAGCCTCGCCCAGTAACCCAGCCTGCGTGGAGCCGGCGCGGCCAGAATCGGGTGCAGAAGCTGTAATGCCCGCTCAGGACGATTGGCATGTCGATAGGCGACGGCCCGCCAGAATCTTACGGACTCGGCGATGCCGCGGTTGTCGTCGTGTTGGTAGAGGGCGAGCTCGTTGCACGCATCCAGGAGCGCCTCTTGAGATGCCGAAGACCCGTCCGCCTTGCCGAGTGCAGCGAACATCCCGGCGAAAGCGCGCAGCATGGCAACACGATCCCGGGTCTGCCACAGGACATCGGCCTCCGGCCTCGCCTCCAACTCGTGGGCCGCCTCCAGTTCACTCGCCGCATCGTCGAGCAAGCCCGTTGCCACATCGGTGTAGGTGACAAGTCGCGAGGAACAGGTGGACACCGGCCGTGGAGGATCGGCAGCGATCAAGAGGGCAGTCAGCAATGGGACACATTCCCTCGCGAGGATCCTCTGGGCTGCCGAGAGAGACGCCTGACTCCGCTCCAGAGGTGTTTCGGCCGCCGCCAGATCCGCCGATAACATCCAGCGTTCGCGAAGTTCCTCCGGAGAGTCTGGACTGTCTGGCAAGCTGGTCGAGGTCATTACTGCCTGCGCTGCTCTGGAGGTCGACTGCGGTTCGGCGCCTGCGGTCGCTGGCTTCGTCGTGGCCGGCGGTTGTTGAAAGGCCATCCCTGGGCAGACAAGAAGCAGCGCGACGCAAATCGGGCCGACCAGCCGGAAGGCACTGGGCCAAAGGAAGCGGGACGGCTTCGTGCCGCAATGCTCCATCCTTGTCCGCGTCGTGAGATTCTCGGAATAGGCTTGTTTGATGAAGTTCACAGGCTGATTATAGGAGCATGGACGGGACCTTCAAGCTCGACCGCGCCGGGGACCGATGCTACTATTCGTCCTGCCTGGTGGATCCGGACAGGCAATTGCGAGGTGTTTACGTGATGCTCCCGGCAAACCAGCACGCACGTGGGATGGCCGTCGTCATCTCAGCCCTTGTCGTGTTTGCATGCTTCACGTGTCTTCCGGGTTGCGGTTTCGATCGCCTGGACCCCGCACTGCCGGCGGAAGTGGCAGGCTTCACGTTGGTCGATCTCGACGACATTCAGAGCGATGAACGGCTGACAGACGACGAGAAGCGCGACCAGATTCGAGCAGCGGTCGGCGCGCCGGATACTGACGAGGGGGACCGGCTCGTCGAGTTTCTCTTGACTTTCAACGTGCCGTGATCCGGCCGTGGTAGCGGTCGTTTCACGTGGTCCAGCCTATTGGCTGAAAACGGGTAACCACACTGAGTGGATCAGCACAGCAGGAGGGTATGAAGATGAAGAGTGCGAAAGTAGCTCTGTGTATCGTGTTGGTGGGCTGCATCGGGATCGGCACCGCTGGCTGCGGTGTCTTCGACCTGATCTCTCTGGCCACAACGGCGATGAAGCTCAACGGAAACGCTTCCGCCGTATCCAGTGCGGAGTGGCAACTGCTGAGTCGCACGGCGGCCGATGCAGCAGGCGTGCCGGGACTCGCGCTGAGCGCCGAGGAAGCGGCGGCGTTGGCTGCGTTTCTGGCACTGAACGGCATCAACGACTTCGGAGACTTGGGCAACACGAATGGTCCGCCTGAGGGCCTCGCTGATCTTGCGGCCGCGTTCCAGGCAAGAGCCGGTGGCGATTACGACCTCTCCACGGAGGAAGGCGCCCAGCGCTTCTTCGAGGACTATGGGGAAGAGCTGATGAACGGCCTGGCGCAGCTCCTCGCCGACTTCGGCTTCGTGCCGCCGGACATGGGCGGTGGTTCATAGCAACCGCCCGGCGCGGTCGCAGGCACACTCTGTCGCTGGGGTGAGCGGATCGCGCCATCGTTTGGGCGGGGCGGAAGTTAGTTTCCATCGAACATCGTCAGGAGTCGGTGTGCCGCATGACGTGCTTCGTCGGTCTCAAAGGCCTCTTCGAGCTGGTGCTCGTCGGCGGCGGTATCCGCTAACTCATCCTTGAGCGTTCCTCCGCCGGCAAGATCAGACGCTCGGGCATCGAGCGGGGCCAGGAATCCTGTGAGTTCCGGCAACGTGTAGCCGCATCGGCCGCGAACCAGAACTTGACCGTCGGCGTCTTTCGCGTTCGATGCTGAGTCGCGAACATGTACGTCCGCACCTACGTGAATCATGGCGCTCCTCGGAAACGACGTTGGCGTGAGACAACGCCGAAATGTACGCACCCCGCGTACCGGGGGACAGCCTCTTCATGACATTGGGTAGGGCTCTGCCCGACGTCTGGCGGCCAAGCCGGTCAAGCTGAGCTTTGATAACGGGCCGCCCCGTTCTTCGCGACAGAAAAAGGTGGGTATTGACTGGGCTAGGTCAGGGGCGTCTAATGCTTTCTGAATCCGCGGCTTGGGCCGCGCGATACCGCGCCGCGGGGCGTAGCTCAGCCTGGTTTAGAGCGCCTGCTTTGGGAGCAGGAGGTCGCTAGTTCGAATCTAGTCGCCCCGAGTATAATGTGTTTATATTGCGATAGTTACGGGCGGCGTGGCGGGCTTGCGGGGCCCGGTCGCCCCCGTTACTATCCGAGTGTCCCCTTTTCGGCCGGGTTCCTGGGGCCGCGGACCCCGGGATCTCGGCGACAACCGATGCGTCCTGACGCTGACCCATGCTACGCCGCGCGAGATTCTTTTGTTTTTCCTTGCCGGTCGTAGCGGGCGTGTGCTTGCCATGCTCGTGTTGCTCTGATTTTACAGCAGAAAAAGTGTAAACGCCCGCAAACGCCCGCAAAGTCTTTGGAC
>JBDRKQ010000027.1:0-4597 GCA_043813895.1 Planctomycetota bacterium | reverse complement strand
CCGCGAGGCGGGGAGACTGTTCGACAAGCGATTCCACCTGGATCATGCCGCTCAGGCCTGGGTGAATGCCCTGAACGCTGTTCTTGACGAGTGACGAGACACCACGCCGCAGAGTCGCACCCAAACCGGGGTGGCATGGGTCAGCAGAGCCGCGTCGAGCGGCGGAGCTTACCCGTGGGAAAGGAACTTCGATGTGTTCTCACGGGTAATGATTGGGACACCCCGAGGGTTGCCCCAATCGTTACCCATGCCACCCTGGCCAAACACGTACGCCTGCACCTTGCGTTGCTTGGCCGCCGTGGGAGAATGTGCGGCTTGTCCGGGCGAGTGCTATCGGGCTTGCCCGTCCGGGCACTCACGGCTGGAATAATGTGGTCCCGCAAAGCCCCCGATCAGTACTTATTGGGCCGATCGGGCCGGGCCAGCCAGTTAACAGAGAGAGGCAGCATGTGCCCATGGAGGAGCGAGCAAGTATGACGCCAGCATCCGCAAGATACGGGGTCGTTCGGGCGATCTCCGAGCAGCGTTTGCCGGAGCCGACGATCGGTCCTGACGACCCGCCCGCGCGGGACATCTTCGGAAAAAACGTCTTCAACCCGGCTGTCATGCGGACCGCGCTGCCGAAGGACGCCTACAACGCGCTCATGCACACCGTCCGCGACGGCGCGCCGCTCGACCCCAGTGTCGTCAACGTCGTCGCAAACGCCATGAAGGACTGGGCCATCGAGCACGGCGCGACGCACTACTGCCACTGGTTCCAGCCGCTGACAGGCCTCACCGCCGAGAAGCACGACTCCTTCCTCGTTCCCACCAAGAACGGCGAAGCGCTGGTCGAGTTCTCCGGCAAGACGCTCATCAAGGGCGAGCCGGATGCGAGCAGCCTGCCGTCCGGCGGCGTCCGCTCCACCTTCGAGGCCCGAGGCTACACCGCCTGGGACCCCACGAGTCCCGCCTTCCTCATGGACGGTGTGAACGGAAAGACGCTGTGTATCCCGACCGCGTTTTGCAGCTACGACGGCACCGCGCTCGACAAGAAAACCCCGCTCTTGCGGTCCATCGCCGCGATCAACAAGCAGGCTCTCCGCGTCCTGCGGCTCTTCGGCAACCAGGATGTCGGTCGGGTCGCCTGCACCGTCGGCCCTGAGCAGGAGTACTTCCTCGTCGATCGCCGCTTCTACTACTTGCGGCCTGATCTGATCAGTGCCGGCCGAACCCTCTTCGGCGCGAAGCCGCCCAAGGGGCAGGAGATGGAGGACCACTACTTCGGCTCCATCAAGGAGCGCGTGCTCGCTTTCATGATGGACGCGGAGCGCGATCTTTATAAGCTCGGCATTCCGATCAAGACGCGGCACAACGAGGTCGCGCCCGGGCAGTTCGAGATCGCACCCGTGTTTGAGGAAGCCAACGTCGCCACAGACCACAACATGCTGCTGATGGAGGTTCTCAAGAACACGGCACTGAAGCACGGGCTCAAGTGCATACTCCACGAGAAGCCCTTCAGCGGCATCAACGGCTCCGGCAAGCACAACAACTGGTCGCTCTGCGACGACCAGGGCAACAACCTGCTCGAACCGGGCCAGACGCCCCACCAGAACGCCCAATTCCTGGTGTTCCTCACAGCGGTCATTCGGGCCATCCACACGCACGCCAAGCTGCTGCGGGCGTCCGTCGCCACGACCGGCAACGAACACCGGCTCGGCGCAAGCGAAGCTCCGCCCGCCATTATCAGCGTGTATCTCGGCGACAAGCTCAGCGAGGTGGTCGAGGGTCTCATTGCGGGCAAACAGGAGGAGGGTCGCAAGACCGCCACACTTCAAATCGGCATATCAAGCCTGCCGCCGCTGCCACGGGACGACTCAGACCGCAACCGGACGTCGCCCTTTGCGTTTACGGGCGACAAGTTCGAGTTTCGCGCCGTCGGCTCCAGCCAGTCGATTGCGTTTCCCAACATCGTGCTGAACACGATCGTAGCAGATGCCCTGGAGTCACTCGCGGACGAGATCGAGAAGGCCACGTCGGGCGGGGTGGAGTTCGAGGCGGCCGTACAACAAGTCGTCCGGGAGAACCTCGCGAATCACCAAGCTGTGCTGTTCAACGGTGACAACTACGCGAAGGAATGGGAGGCCGAGGCCGAACGCCGCGGACTTCCCAACCTTCGATCGAGCATCGACGCGCTCGATGCCCTGCTAGAAGAGCAGGCCAACACGCTCTGTCAGCGTCACGGCGTCTACAGCAAGATGGAACTCGGCGTGCGTCATACGATCGGGCTGGAAGCCTACGTGAAGACGATCAACATCGAGGCTCAATTGACCGCGAGCATCGCGAGAACGCAGATTCTCCCGGCCGCGCTGGGCGCCCAGACCGGCGTGGCGAATTGTCTCAGCACGACACGTCAGGCGTCGGGCGATTGCGACGTTTCCGCCGCCGAGAAAGTCCTGGCCCAAACGTGCAGCTTGACGTCGCGGCTGAAGGCGGCCATTGACAGGTTTGACGACATTCGCGCACAGGCTGAGACCCATGCCGGCAACTTGCGCGAGCGGGCGGTGTTCTATCGAGACCAGGTCATCCCCGCGATGAACGAGGTCCGCGCGGCCGCCGACGAACTGGAATTCGTCGTAGACGATCAGCACTGGCCGATCCCGAAGTACCGTGAGCTGTTGTTCATGTACTGATCGGCGCGAAGATCAGAGCCGCGACCGTGAGGGAGTCGGTTCCTGTCCCTGTTGAAAAGGCATTGCCTGCGATCGCTGACCGTTTGCTGACGCGCGCGGCTCTGACCGTCGGCCACAGGGGGCCGACGCTACATCACGCAAGCGGCATTATTTCCGTTGGCGATAGAGCGACTTGTCAACCACGGCGAGCATTGCCTTGGTGTCAAGGCCGCCGCCGAGGAACTCGTTGATCCGGGCAACGCACGACTCGGCTCCGCCCTTGAGGATGGCGTTGTAGTCGATCTCGATCAGGTCGATCTCCTCCTTGCCGGCCGTCGCCTTCAGCACTTGGTCTACGTGCTTTAGAAGCATGGCGCCCATGTCGTCATCGGAGACGCCGCCTTCTTTGAACGTGCCGCGGCGAATCAACATCTTCTTCTGGGATGCCAGGATTTCCCCGATGTTCCTGCGCACGAAGACCACCTTGTATTGATAGCCCGGCGGAAGGTCGAGCAAGAGTTGGGAGATCATCTTCACGACCTTGCCCTTGGCGTCCTCCAACCATGCCTTGTCTTCCTTGATCTTCTTGACCCGCTCGAACTCCCAGTAACCTTTCGGATTGTCGTCGTCCGCCTTCCGAATGCCGTCGGCCAGCGCGGGGATGCCGCCCGCTTCCAGCATACTCATCAGCATCGAGGTTCCTGAACGGGGCAGGCCCGAGACAATCGTAATCACGTTTTCCTGGCTCATATGACCCTCTCACGGCACGCGCGGCTGCCGTTCCGGTACACGGGAGCCGGCCAGATTCCAGGGGCGTCCGAAAGCGAGCGCGCCATGATAACAGCGGGCCCTCCCAAAACAAAGCCGCCACCCGCCGGTTTCGCCCGGAGCCTTCGGGCAGGCGACTACAGCGGACTGGCCAATCCGAGCCCCAAGCGCCAGCGCGGGGTCATCGTGGACAGATCGCAGGGCTTCGGACCCGCTCGCTTGCGCTCGGGGCTCGGATCGGATCCAAACTGCCCTGTGCGTCCGCCCGCGCCGTTGCGAAATAAACCGGGAACGGCTATTCTGAACGCCTGCGTTTGCTTTGTGCGCAAGAGGAGAATCTCGATGGAAACCATGAAGGCGGTAGTCAAGACCCAACCGGAATTCGGAGCAGAACTCCAGGATAAGCCCATTCCGAAGCCCAAGTCCGATTGGGTCGTTGTCAAGGTTCGAGCCACGAGTATCTGCGGTACTGATGTCCACATCTACAAGTGGGATCCCTGGTCGGAAGGACGCATCGGCTCAAAGGCACTGCCGCAGATCCTGGGACACGAGGTGGCCGGCGAGGTTGTCGAAGTCGGCGCACATTGCAAGCGCATCAAGGTCGGCGACTACATCTCCGCCGAGACGCACATCTATGATCCCGGCGACCTGACGAGCATGTTGGGCTCGTTTCACGTCGGCATGAACATGAAAATCCTCGGCGTTGATTTCGACGGCTGCTTCGCAGAGTACTTCGCGCTGCCCGAGTCGATCTGCTGGCCGAACGATCCGGCGATCCCGCCCGAGGTGGCCGCGATTCAGGAGCCGCTGGGCAACGCGTGCTACGCCGTGCTCGGCGAGGATGCCGATGTGGCCGGCAAGACTATGGTCATCACCGGCGACGGGCCCATCAGCCTGTTCGCCATCGGCGTCGCCCGGGCCGTCGGAGTCGCGAAGATCATCCATTTCGGCAAGTACGACCTAAACATGAGGATCGGCAAGAAGATGGGCGCCGATCTCCAGATGTATACGAACAAGACGAGCGCCAAGGAGCGATTCGAGTTCGTCATGGACCATACCGGCGGCAACGGCGTGGACATCGCCCTGGAGATGGTGGGCTCGCAGGATTCGGTCAACGATTGTTTCGCCATGGTCCGCAAGGCGGGCCGCGTGACGGCCTTCGGAATCGCCGCCGAGTC
>JBDRKQ010000026.1:0-14901 GCA_043813895.1 Planctomycetota bacterium | reverse complement strand
CTCGACAAGTTTGGCGTTTCCGTTTGGAGCGATGTCGAGGTGAAGACCGGAGACGGCGGCTTCAAGGGCATTATCCTACCCCGTTCGGAGACCGCCGACGACAAGCACATTGTCCTGAAGCTGGTCAGCGGATACAATGTCGGTGTCGCGGCGGACTCGATCACGCGGATAACGGAACACGGTCGGCGCGAGGCGCACTACAAGATCCCCGAGAAGGAGTTCCCCTTCGACGCGGTGAAGCCGAACATCACTCTGTTCGGTACGGGCGGCACAATCGCCAGTCGCCTCGACTATCGCACCGGAGCAGTCATCCCCGCGTTTTCCCCCGGTGAGTTGTACGGCTCGGTCCCAGAACTGGCCGACATCTGCAACCTGACCACCGAGAAGCTCTTCGGCGTCTTCAGCGAAAACATGGGACCTGAGCAGTATATCCACCTCGCCCAGAGGATCGGCCAGAGGATCGAGGAGGGTGCTGACGGCATCGTCATCGGCCACGGCACTGACACCATGCACCACACGGCGGCGATTCTGAGCTTCATGGTGCAGGATTCGCCCGTCCCGATTGTCATGGTCGGGTCACAGCGATCGTCCGATCGGCCCTCGTCGGATGCCGCTATTAATCTCATCAACGCCGTCAAGGCCGCCGCAGAGGGTGACATCGCCGAGGTCTCCGTGTGCATGTTCGGTCCGACATCGGATCAGTATTGCCTGCTCCATCGCGGCACGCGCGTCCGCAAGATGCACTCCAGCTACCGCTCCACCTTTCGGACGATCGGCGACACGCCTTTGGCGATGATCTACCCGCACAAGATCGACTACCTCAGAGAGGATTACAAACGGCGGCGCGACGATCGCGATGTCAAGATCAACACGGCGTTTGAAGAGAAGGTCACCATACTCTACTACTATCCGAACATGATGCCCGACATCGTGGACGCCGTCGTCGACAAGGGCTACCGCGGCATCGTCATTGCCGGAACCGGGCTGGGTCATGTCAACAAGCCGCTTTACCCGGCTCTCGAGCGCGCTGTTGCCAAGGGCGTCCATATCTACATGACGGTCCAGACCCTGTGGGGTTACGTGCAGATGTATGTCTACGAGACCGGACGGGAGATCATGGAGTTGGGGGTCGTGCCAGCTGCCAACATGCTCCCGGAAGTCGCCTTCATGAAGCTGTCCTGGGCTCTGGGCCAGACCGACGATCGCGATGAGCTCCGGCGGATCATGCTGACCCCGGTCGTCGACGAAACCACCAAGCGGGAGCCTTACAACGGCTATCTGATCTTCCAAGGCGAAATCCCCGAAGTGCAGGAGTTTCTTCGCACTATCAAACGCTAGCAGCCCATCCGCACTCTCAAAGCAGTCACGAAGATAGATAGATCCCAGTTGGATACATCCACTGGAGCCGCCGCCTACTTGGCCTTCTTCGGAAACTCCGGCGTCTCCGGGATTGGCATCGGGTCATTCTTGATGCGGTCCAGTACGTATGCGATGCCGGCTTCGAGTTGGGCGTCCTTGCCGCGGAGGACATCGCCCGGCTCGTTTTGCACTTCGATATCAGGATCAACGCCGTGCCCTTCGATCAGCCACTTCCGGCACAGGCCGAATGGGGCGAACTGCGGAGGGGTCGTAGCGCCGCCGTCCACGAAACGCTGGTGCGCCTCGATGCCGACAGCACCGCCCCAGGTCCTCATGCCGATCACCTTGGCAATCCCCTTGATCTTGATCGCCTCGGCGAAGTACTCGCCGTTGGAGCCCGTGTCCTCGTTGATCAGGACGACGAGATGGCCGTGGAAGCACCGCTCGGGATCGCGGATGGTCTTGCCCTCGCGCGGCTGGGTGATGGCCCAGAGCTTGCGCTCGATGCGATCGATGATCATGTCGCCGGTGAAGCCGCCGCCGTTGTATCGCACGTCGATGACCATCCCCTGTTTGGTGTATGCCGGGAACCATGCCTTGGCGAACTCGATCAGGCCGTTCTCGCCCATGTCGGGGATGTGGACGTAGCCCACCTTGCCGCCGGTCGCCTTCGCAACGGCCGCACGGTTGTTCTCCACCCACTCCCGGTAGCGGATGGCGTTCTCGCTGCCGATGGTGCGGACCCGGTAAGTCTTGGCTTCGTCGGCGGAAGGTCGCATGTTGGATGTCAGCGTGACAGCCTTGCCGCCCTTGTTCTCGAGGAACCGGTAAACGTTGTCCGAACGTTTGACTTCCTGACCGTCGATGGCGATGAGATAGTCGCCCGGCTTGATGGGACAATCCATCTCAGCGAGAGGAGACCGTTCGGCGTTGTTCCACGCCGTGCCCCGAACGATCCGGGCAATCCGGTGGTAGTCGGCATCAGCGGGCGACTCGAACTCCACGCCGAGCAGCGCGGTTCCGACACGCTTTGCGTTGTCGGTGATGTCGCCCCCGCCGATGTAGGTGTGTCCGGCGTTCAGCTCGCCGATCATCTCACCGATGATGTAGTTCAAGTCGCTCCGGTTGCCGCAATAGGGCACGAGTTTGCGATACTTCTCCCCGACGGCATCCCAATTGACCCCGTGCAGGCCAGGGTCGTAGAACCAGTCGCGCTGGATGCGCCAAGCCTCGTTGAAAATCTGTAGGAACTCGGCCGGCCTGTCGATCTTGATCTTGACGTGGTCGAGTTTGACCTTGCCGTCGCCCGCGTCGGCCTTCTTCGCAGCGTCGACGACGCCGTACGTCTTGTCGCTCCTGTAGACGAGCTTCTTACCGTCCGCGGAGAGGTGGTAGTTGTTGAGGCCGGACATGAGCTTCTCGGGCTTGCGTTTGTCCGGGTCCTCCTGGTCCACATTGTAGTAGTACAGATCGACCTTGTCGCCTGTCTCATCGTTGATCGTCTGGTACTTGAGGAACTGACGCCCGTTCTTCTTGAGATAAAGGAAGCCGTGCTCGGTGGCTTCGAGGCGGAAGTAGTTCCCCGCGGGAACTCCCTCGGCGACCACGGTTCTGCGCTCGAAGTCAAACGGATCGATCTTCACGGCGTCACCTTCTTCCGCGTCCTTCTCTTGGGCGTCGCCCTCTTTCTCCTCCTCGGCAACGTCCTTCTTCTCTTCGCCCTGCGCGTCTTTTGCTTTGGCGCTGACAGGCTCTTCGTCGTCCTTGGGTGCAAACGGCGACGGCTCGCCGTCAGCGAGCACGACGATGTATGGTCTGCACATGTCGAGGAAGATGTGGTTCTGGTCGACCATCCCCATGATCGGGTCGAAGGTCCGCTCCGAGAGGAAGTAGAGATAGCGGCCCTGTGGGTCGAACGACGGGCTGGAATCCTGTGTCACGTCGCCGGTCACACGGTAGTTCTTGCGATCGCCCAGTGAGTAAAGGAAGATCGACTGGTTGAGGTTCGCCTCCAGCTTCGAGTAGGCGACCCATTTGCTGTCCGGCGACCACACGTAGTCCTGAATCCCCCATCGCTCCCATCCGTCGTCGTATTCGCCTTGGTCGATGAGCGTGATCTCACCACTCTCCGCGTCAACGAGGTTGAGCCTCATGAACTTGTCGGAGAACAGGAGCCACTTGCTATCCGGCGACCACATCAAGTGCATCCGCCAGCCCTTGCCGCCGGTCGTGAGCTGTCGCCACTGGCCGTCGCCCTTCTGATCGGTGAGATAGACCTCCTCTTCGCCGGTCTTGTCCGAGATGAAGGCGATCCAACGGCCGTCCGGCGACCAGGCCGCGTTCTTCTCGCGCGTGGCCGATGTTTGTGTGAGATTGACCGGCTCGCCTTGTTCGGCGGGCAAATTGACGATCTCGCCGCGCGTCTCCAGCAGGACACGCTTGCCGGTGGGCGAGATGTTAAACGAGCCTGTGTTCGACGTGGGACTGACGTACTCCGGCCTGACTTCGACCAGGTCGGACGGGATTCTGATGTCGAGCTGTCGCGTCTTGCCGGTCGCTAGATCGAGCAGGTGCAGGACTTCGGCGTATTGGTACACGATGCAGCCCGGGCCGAGCGATGGGTACTTGACGTCGTAGTCCTTGTACGACGTCATGGGCGTGATCTCCTCGTTGGCCGGGTCATACCGATAGAGGTTGAGCGTGCCGTATTCGCGGTCGGAGCAGAAGTAGATGCCGTCGTCGGTCCACATGGGGAAGTTGTCCGTGCCGGGCCACTTTGTCACGCGCCGGAACTCGCCCTTCTCCAGGTCGCCCAGCCAGAGGTCTTGAGCGGTGCCGCCCTGATGGCGCTTCCACGTGCGAAACTCTCGACTGATGCGGTTGTACACGATCCGCTTGCCGTCGGGAGACATCGAGGTCAGGCCTGCCCTGTCGACAGGCAGCTTCTCCGGCATCCCGCCATCGACGGAGATGCGGTATACCTGTTCGGCACGATTGGGATACGCCCGACGCGAACGGAAGAGCACGAATTCGCCGTCCGGCGTCCAGTCCAGCACATTGTCGGCCGCGGGATGAAACGTCAGGCGTCGCGGCGATCCGCCGGCAGCATCCATGACGTACACATCGGTGCCGCCGTCGTAGTTCGCGGTGAAGCCAAGCAGCGAACCGTCAGGGCTGAACTTCGCGAAACGCTCGCTACCGCCGTCGTTCGTGATACGCCTGGCATCGCCGCCGGCCGTCGGTGCGAGCCAAAGATCGTCCTCGTAGGTGAAGACGACCTTGTCCCCGTGGACGTCGGCAAACCGCATCAGGCGGCTGTCGGCACGAACCGCCGAGGTGGTGAAACACGCTAAGAACAACACGACACTGAACCACTTGCTTAGAGTACCCACACTAATCCTCTCTTTCCAGACTCACGAGGACCGATTCACCTCTCCTAGATACGCGATCACACCGTTAGGACGGAGATTGTATGAGGTATCCCCCCCTTCCTCTACAGGGCCAACGTGATCCGTGCAGCGGCTTCACGGCTTGCCCGTGCGTTTCCGACTTAAGATGCCGACTTGCGCCGCCGGGCAATGCCGAGGAGAATAACATTACAAATGCGAGACCAGCCCGTTTAGACTGTGAGTAAGCTCGTATCGATCCGTGGCGGTCGTGCCGAGCGCCAGAGGCCAAGTTGCAGTCCGGGCGAACTCTCAGAGTATTGGAGAGCGGCACTTGTCTGGTGACACACCATTCCGATGCGTCGAGACGCCGCGTGACAAGTCCGCGCGGAGCGAGCCGGAAAGCCGGACGGCATTCCTGGCGGACCTAACCGGATCCGTCCTCGAACGATTCCACAGGATCACGGGTGCAAGGGCCGTCATGACCCCAATAGACCTCCCCGGCGCGACGCACCGCAACGGAATCCCGATCGCCTCCCAACATCCGGCCTGCGACGCGGCCGCCGACCCGGCGTATTGCCGAGAATCCTGGCGCTGCCACCTGGCGGAGTTGGCGGTTCGGCCGGTAACACATTGGCACAAGTGTCCGCACGACAGATTCTGCGCCATCCTGCCGGTCGTCTGGCACCGCCGGTGCTTGGCGGCGTGTCATGTCGTCTGTGACGGGTCGCTCCCGGAGGACGCGTTCGAACACCATATGGAGCTATTCGACATCCTGATCGAGAACTTTGTGGCTCGGCACACCACGCATCTGCTGCCGCTTCTCGCGATGGGCGATGACGTGGCCGAGGAGCCGCAAGACGATGCGTCCGGTCGCGGCAAGACGAAACGGCCGACACATGCACAGGTTCTCAAGGCCATCGAGTATATCGAACTCCATCTGTCCGACGAGGACTTGAGCGCGGCCGGCATCGCAGCGACTCTCGGGATCAACAGCACCTACTTGACGCATCTCTTCGCGGAACAACTGGGCGTGCGTATGAGCCGGTACATCGCCACGCGCCGCGTCGAACTCGCCAAACGTTTCCTGGCCACGACAAACTGGCAGATCAAGCGCGTCGCCCAAGAGATCGGCTACTCCAACCCGGACTGGTTCTGCCAGGTCTTCCGAGAAAGGACTGGCCTGACCCCCACCGCCTTCCGAACGGCACTCGCTTCAGAGTAGGCACTGTCCGACAGACCCTGTGCGCCGTAGCATCGGCCCTGCGATCCCGTAGCGTCGACCCCCGTGGCCAACGAGGATCAGAGCCATGCGTGTCAGCAAGCGGTCACCGCGCGGATGAAACGGCCCACCCCGGCGAACGCCAAGCCCTCGCTTACGGTCGGGGCTCTGATCATTCGTCTCACTCCCGATGCTTCGGCGGCCAGAACACATAGTCGTCGCCGTTGTCGGTTTCCTCGTCGTTCCAACGGGAATGGTGGACGCCGCCGTCGTCGGCGCCGTTCTCGGATGTCGAGTAGAGCAAGGGGCCGTCATCGGTGACACGATAGGCAAAGTCCGCGCCGCTGAACGGGTCTGTCCGAGCCGTCTCGGTATACCTTGGCGGCAGGTCGTCCAGCGATCCGGGCCACGCGCCGGTCCGCGCCTTGTGCAAGTGGATAGCGTATGTGAGCTGTGTCGCGCGCCGCGAGGCTTCATAGCGGGTCGCGATCTGATGCGCGCGGCCCAGCGAAGGCACCAGCATCTCAGTGATCTTGTCGTCCGTGTACGACTTGGCCAGCGCGTCAAACTCGGCGCGCTTGTGGTCGGGATAACCGATCCGCATCTTCTCGCCAACCTCACGGTAGTATCCGACGAACTTGTCCGCCGTGGCGCGCGGGTCGCTGGACTCGATCTCTTCAGCTGAGAGCTGTGGCACGGGCTCGCTGTCCGTGCCGAACCACTTGTGCAACCGCTCGAAACGCTCCGGGTCGAGCTTCGGCTCGCGGCCGTCCTCATACGGCCCATATAGATACTGCGTGACATCAAGACTCGCCGCAACTTCACCGGACACCCAGCCTCCCGGATCGGGCAATGGAGTGTCCTTCTCAATAAACACTTCGAGCGCCAGTTCCAACTCGTCGGCATCGAAGACTTCATGGACCAATGCCTGGCGCGCGTGGGTTTCCACAAACATCTTGATCGCAACGCCCATCAGCGACTCGATCAAGAATTCGCCCTCGGCGATGTGCCCTCCGCTGCTGAGGCAGGTGTCCAGCGAATCGATCATCGCCTGCGGGTCGACCACCCCGTCCGGAGCCCGCCAGGCATCGGACATCGTCTGTTTGACGAGCATACGATGCGCCGACAAGTCCGGCAGCAGCGCGTTCAGCAGCAGATTGCGCAACTCGGGATCGGTCGACCGGTCGTCTCCTTCCGAGATGGCATCGGGACGCGTGTCGCCGGGCAGAGAGAACAACGGTTGCCGGACGTAGTTCCTGTGCGAAGCGGCTTCGGCAAAGCGCGCCGTCAAGTCGGCGGCTTCGTGATATGACTGTTCCCATGCAGGACGCTCATCAGGGTGCCACGGACCGGGAGGAGACGTATTCGACTGGTCGCTTCCCATGTTGACAAAGTGTGGGATCACGTGACCGGTGCGGTGTCCTCCGTCCGGACCGAACATGAGCGCTGCGTAGTAGTCGTAGGCGTTGTCCTCAACAAGGCCGGGATCATGGCGCTGCTCGAACCACGTGCGGTAGTTCACCGGATGGACGAAATCGGGCAGCGGCACGCCGTCTTCGGTGCACTCGAAGTCGGACCAGCCGTCCGTGGAGTCGCGTCCTTCGACGTCGTTCTCGTATGCCTCCTCATCGGGAGGCAGCCACTCCTCCTCCTCTTCACCATCCTTCGCCCACAACTCCTCTTCCAGCTCCTCCGGTGTCATAGCCTCGTCACTGCCGTAGAAAGCTTCATCTTCGTCCGCTTCCTCGCCGGATTTCAACGATTCGATCGCCGCCTCGCGCGCGTCGGCCAACGCCAACTCTTCCGCGTCGTACCACGCATCCAGAACCGCCTGATCGGCGAACGCCTCGTCAACCTCGGACGGTTGCTCGATTCCCTCTACCTCGATCCAGTGCGTCTCGGCGTCCTGTTCGCTGCTGCTCTCTCGACGATCTCTGCCGCGCGCACCGGGAGGCGGCTTCACATACAGCATCAGGTAGCCGTCCTTCCTGAGCTTGATCACGGCCGGGTCCTGCCCGCCGACAAACCGCAAACCCTCCTCTCGCGTCCAGGCCGCGCCATCCGTGGATGTTGCCGACATGATCCCCGCCGGGCACGTCCCATAAAAACGGTATCCATCGCCCGCTGAGACGGCACAACCCTCCCTGCCAACGTCTGCGACATGCACGTTGTCAAGCCGTTTGAACTTCCGGCCGGTCTTCGAGATGCCGTGATAGCGCTTGCCGGCAACATCAGGGAGAGTGCCAAACAGGTGGCACGTCTTGTCGACGTACAAAACGACCAGGTCGTCGACTACGGGTTGCTTCTCCGCAAGCCTGAGTCGCCCGGTCACCTTGAACCTCGGCCGCTGGACCGGTTTGGGCCCGGACTCCTCGGTCATCTCTGCGACGTAGGTGGCTCGCCGGCCTTTGGCGTCCTTGCACACGAAGACGAGTCGCACCGGCTCATCGGGCCGCACGACGAGCACGGGCCCGCCGGGTGGGCCGGATCGACGGTTGAGCCCGTCGATCATCACCGGTTTGACAGGCGACCAGGTCTTGCCCTCATCACTCGAGATCGTGCAGCCCAGAGAGCCGAAGTGTCGGCGCTGGCTGCGGGAGTAGTGCTTGAATACCGCCAGCAAGCGATTGTCCGGCAGCCGGGCCAGCGTGGGCGCGTCGGCGAACCGGAACACGGGCTTGTCGATCGTCGTGAATGTGAGGCCGTCCGGAGATCGGGCGAGACGGAGCTCCGCATTCCAAGGGCCGGGAAGGTCGGGAACCCACCGCGCGGTCGGAGCCTTCAACTGCGGCGGTGGCGCCGCCTGATTCTCAGATGAGTTGTCTGGAGCCTGGCGGGCAGCCGCGATGCCGGAGGTGGCAAGGATCAGGATTGTGATGGCAATCGCCATGCGAGGCATGACTCATCCTCCAATGGGAAGAGCAGTACGCCGGTGCCACACTCACGCTGCACTCAGTTGTCAATTGCTCTAGCACATCTGCCCGGGGTCGAACCGTCCCAGTGCCAGCTCGAGCGCGCCCATCATCTCGCCGACGGTGGCGTAGGCCTTCGCGCCGTCGATCAGCGCCGGCATGACATTGCGATCTTCGCGGGCGTCGGCCGTGATGCGCTTCAGGGCAGCCTTGACGGCGCCGTTGTCGCGACGCGCCTTCACGTCCTTCAGGTTCGCGGCAACCTCGGCCTCGATATCGTCGCCGATCTTGAGCAAGTCGATGTGCTCGTCCCCCTCTTCGATGTACTCATTCACGCCGACGATGACCTTGTCCTTTCGCGCCACGGCAGCGCTGTACTTGTAGGCGGCCTCGGCAATCTCACGCCGGATGAAGCCGCTCTCGATGGCCGCGATCATGCCGCCCATCTCGTCGATACGCTGGATATAGTCGCGGGCCTCAGCCTCAATCTGATCGGTCAGAGTCTCGACGTAGTAGCTGCCGCCGAGTGGGTCGACGACGCTCGTCACGCCGGTCTCAAACGCGAGCACCTGCTGCGTCCGTAGCGCCAGAGTGACCGCCTTCTCCGTCGGCAGGCAGACCGTTTCGTCCATGCTGTTGGTGTGCAACGACTGGCACCCGCCGAGCACCGCGGCCATCGCCTGGTATGCGACGCGCATCAGGTTGACGTAGGGTTGCTTGGCGTACAGGCTGCAACCAGCCGTCTGCGTGTGGAACCGCAGCCACATCGATCGCTCGTTCTTCGCGCCGAATCGCTCTTTCATGTAGGAGGCCCACATCCGCCGGGCCGCGCGATACTTGCAGATCTCCTCGAAGAAGTCGTTGTGCGCATTGAAGAAGAACGAGAGCCGCGGGGCGAACGCGTCGACGTCCATCCCGCGCTCGACGGCGGCATGCACGTAGTAGAGCCCGTCGCACAGCGTGAACGCCAACTCCTGCCCGGCAGTCGAACCCGCCTCGCGGATGTGGTAGCCGCTCACGCTGACGGGGTTGTACTGCGGCAACTCGTCCGCGCAGAACTCGATCGTGTCCACGACCAGTCGCAGGCTTTCGGCGGGCGGGAAAACAACCTCGTTTTGGGCATGGAACTCCTTGAAGATGTCGTTTTGACAGGTGCCGCGGAGGTCGGCACGTTTCACGCCCTGCCGGTCCGCCGTGGCAATATAGAAGGCGAGCAGGATCGCCGCCGAGGCGTTGATCGTCATGGACACGCTGACGTCGCTGAGACGGATGCCGTCGAACAGCGTCTCGAAGTCGGCGAGCGAATCAACCGCAACACCGCAGCGTCCCACCTCCCCGAGTGACAACTGGTCGTCACTGTCTCGCCCCATGAGCGTCGGCAGGTCGAACGCCGTGCTCAGGCCGGTCTGTCCGCGGGCCAGCAGGAACTTGAACCGTTCGTTCGTTTGCCTGGCGGAGCCGAAGCCCGCAAACTGCCGCATCGTCCACAGGCGTCCGCGGTACAGGTTCTTGTGGAAGCCGCGTGTGAACGGATACGAACCCGGGTCGCCGAGCCGCGCATCGTAGTCCAGCCCCGCCACATCGTCCGGCCCGTAGTCGAGCTTGAGCGGGCGGCCGGAAATCGTCGTGAAAGGGCCGATCTCGCGGAGATGCTCGCCACCCCGCCGCCCCGCCGCCGGCGGTCCATCCGGCTGCAAGCTCGCCTTCATACCACCGGCACATCTGGACACGTTTTGCTCCATCGACTGACCACTCCCCGTGTGCTACGACACGTCCCAGTTGGGCGCTCGCTTCTCCAGGAACGCCTTGAGGCCTTCGCGACCCTGCGGGCTGCCGAACGCTTCGCCGAACGCCTCCGCCTCCGCGGACAGCCCCTGCGCCAGCCATGCCTTGTCGAGTGCGAGCAGCGCCCGTTTCGCCATGCGGACCGCCGTCGGCCCGTTGGCGAGGATCTTCCTGGCGAGGTCGTCCACCGCCGTCATCAACTCGGCGGCGGGCACGGTCCTATTGACCAGACCGATGCGCTCCGCAGCCTTGCCGTCGATCGGTTCGCCCGTGAACACCAAGCGTTTGGCCTCACTCGATCCGACGAGCAGCCTCAGCCGCTGCGTGCCGCCCCACCCCGGGATCAACCCGAGCTTGACTTCCGGCACGCCGATCTTCGCCTCCTCGGCCATGACGCGGAGATCGCACGCCGTCGCGACTTCGCAGCCTCCACCGAGCGCCGCGCCGTTGATCGCGGCGATGGTGACTGCCTGCTCAAACCCAGCCAGCTTGGCGAAACACGCCTGGCCGCGTTTGCTGAAGCTCTCGCCCGCATCCAGACCGGAAGCCGACATCTCCGCGATGTCCGCGCCGGCAACGAACGTCTTGCCATTGCCAGTGAGGATCAGGACGCGAATCTCGGGCTGGCTGGCAACCTCGTCGAGCCTCGCCTCCAGAGATTCTAGTACCGCCGTGGAGAAGACATTGATGCCCTTGGGGCCGCTAAACGTGATCCGCCCGATCGGGCCTTCTTGTTCAAACAGGACTTCCGTACTCATCTTTGCATGCCTCCGAGTGTGGCGATCGCCCCATTCTACCGCGGTCGCACGGTCCGGCCAAGCAGCAGGGGTTCTCTGGGGGGGCGCACGTGTGGTGGGTAACAGATTCGACGGGGAAAGCCCATGGATCGCAATCCGTGGGCATGGGGCGCGCCCCATTCTCAATTCAAACCTCAATAGGTTCCACCGCGCAGCATTGCCCGTCGCGGCTGACCCTACTTGGAATAGTCGTGAAATCCCCGGCCGCTCTTTCGGCCGAGGTAGCCCGCATCCACAAGCTTGCGAATCAGCGGACACGGGCGGAACTTCGGATCGCCCAGGTCCCGGTGCAGCACTTCCATGATGCTGAGACAGACATCCAGCCCGATGAAGTCGGCAAGGACCAGCGGCCCCATCGGGAAGTTGCAGCCCTGCTTCAAGATCTCGTCGATGTTCTCCGGCGTGGCGATTCCTTCCATCAGGACGTAGGCGGCCTCGTTGATCAGCGGCATCAAGACGCGATTGCTGACGAAGCCCGGGCTGTCGTTGCACGGCAGGGGGTTCTTGCCCATTCTCTTGGCCAGCGCCTCCACCGTCGCCAGCGTCGCGTCGTTGGTCTGCACGCCGCGAATAACCTCGACGAGCGTCATGAGCGGAACGGGGTTGAAGAAGTGCATGCCGATGAACTTCTCCGGCCGACCGCTCGCGGCCGCGAGCTTCGTGATGCTGATGCTGCTCGTGTTGCTGGCAAGGATGGCGGCGGGCAAGAGGCGCTTGGCCAAGTCGCCGTAGAGCGACACCTTCGCGTCG
The DNA here is from genome assembly GCA_043813895.1 of Planctomycetota bacterium. Taxonomy (GTDB): domain Bacteria; phylum Planctomycetota; class Phycisphaerae; order UBA1845; family UTPLA1; genus CAZTAR01. The sequence goes on along the minus strand of JBDRKQ010000026.1, from coordinate 2,690 downwards.
AAGTTCTCGAAGATCGCCTCGACGGCAATGCCGACCTTGGACCAGTCCACGTCGTCCAGAGAAGTGCACGTCCGCAGGTTGGCCTTGGCGGCGTCCGCGGTCTTGGCGTCCAGCTTGCCCTTCTCGACCAGCTTCGACAGGCTTTTCTCAATCGCCTTGGAAGCGCTCTCGACCTGTGCCGCATTCACGTCATACATCCAGGTCTTCAAGCCGGTCGTCGCCGCGACCTGGGCGATGCCGCGTCCCATTGTCCCCGTGCCGATTACGACTGCTGCTTCGATGGCCATGTCGGTTCCTTACTTCTCTTCAAACGTGGTTCAATCCGATGCTGTCCGCCGGGACTCCCAACTGCCTTATCGTTCAATCACCATCGCGACCGCATTGCCGCCGCCGAGGCACAATGACGCGACGCCGCGCTTCACGTCTCGCTGCTCCATCGCATGGATCAGCGTGACGAGAATCCGAGCGCCGCTTGCACCAATGGGATGGCCGAGGGCGATGCCACCGCCGTTGATGTTGACGCGTTCGTCCGTGAGTTCCAATCCGCGGAGGCACGCTACCGACTGGGCCGCGAACGCCTCATTCAGTTCGAACAGATCAATGTCGCTCAGCTTCAGGCCGGCCCGCTCGACCGCCAGCTTCACCGCGCCGACCGGCGCGATGAACAGCTCCTTCGGTTCCACGCCGAATGTCGCGTGCGAAAGGATTTTCGCCCGAACCTTCCAGCCGCGTTTCGCCGCCTCGTCTGCGGAGGTCATCAAAACAGCAGCCGCGCCGTCGGCGAGCTGCGACGCATTGCCCGCGGTGACAGTGCCGTCCTTCCCGAACGCGGGCCGCAACTTGCCCAAACCCTCGAGGGTATTCTCTGCGCGGATCGTTTCGTCCGCCTCGAACATGACCGTCTTCTTCCGGCCTGCCGGAACCTCGATGGGAACGATCTCTTCCTTGAACGCGCCGGCCGCCTGGGCCTTGCCCGCCCGCTGGTGACTCGCCAGTGCGAGTTTGTCCTGATCCTCGCGCGTCACGTTGTGTTTCTCGGCCGTGTAGTCGGCGACCACGCCCATGGCCGTGCCTTCGTAAGCACAGGTGAGCCCGTCGAATTGCATCTCGTCAACGACCTTCGAGTCACCGAATTTCGTTCCCTTGAAGCGGAGCTCGCGAATAATGTACGGCGCGTCGGACATGTTCTCGATGCCGCCGGCGATGGCCACCGTCGCCTGCCCGAGGCGAATGTTGTTGTCGGCATCCATGGCCGCACGGAGACCCGAGCCGCAGACCTGGTTGACGGTGATCGCGCTGACCTCACCCGTGCATCCCGCCCCCAGGGCAACCTGCCGCGCCGGGTTCTGGCCGACGCCGGCCTGCAAGACCTGGCCAAAGATAGCGAGATCGACGTCCCCGGGCGAGCAACCGACGCTTTCAAGCATCCCCTTCGTAACGGCAACACCGATCTTCGGCGCCGGCAGAGGGCTCAGGCTTCCCAGGAACTTCCCAATCGGACTTCGCTTCGCTGCGACAATCACACTCTGTGGCATAACCGGGTTCTCCAAACACGAGAGTGAAGCAGCCTCGGCCGCTCGACCGAAGAGCCGCGGACTTCAATCCGCGCGGTCACTCACCAACCAAAGGTACACACAGCATCGAACAGCCGCGCGGACTAAAGTCCGCGGCTCTCCCGGCTGTAAGGGATCGCTGCCTATCAATCGACCGCCGACAGGCGGCCGGGGTCTTTCACGAGCGTTGCGCCGATTGTCTGACGCTGCATCTCGCTCGTGCCTTCGTAGATCTCCGTGATCTTGGCGTCGCGGAGGTACCGTTCGACCTCGCTCTCACGACAGTAGCCCATACCGCCGAAGATCTGGATCGCCTGGTTGGCACAGTAAGTGGCCGTTTCCCCGGCGTACACCTTGACCATCGCCGGTAGGTGCAGGGAGTGCTGCTTCTGATCCTTCGCCCAACAAGCCTTATACAACAACGCACGGGATGCTTTGATGCGCGTCGCCATGTCGGCGACCTTCCACTGAATCGCCTGAAACTGCGACAATGTCTTGCCGAACTGCTTCCGCTCCAGGGCGTATCCGATCGCCTTGTCCAACGCCGCCTGGGCGATGCCGATCGCCTGTGCGGCGATGCCGAGACGACCCCCGTCAATGGCCGTCATCGCCACTCGCAGGCCGACGCCTCGCTCGCCGAGCAGGTTTTCAGCGGGCACCTTGGCATTGTCGAAAACCAATTCGGTCGTGCTGCTGCCGCGGATGCCCAACTTGTCTTCGTGCTTGCCGACTTCCACGCCAGGCGTGTCCTTCGGAACGATCAGACAGCTTGCGTTACGCTTTTTCCCCTCCTCCGTTCTGACGAAGAGGATGATCAGGTTCGCCTCGGCCCCGGTCGTCACGAACAGCTTCGTGCCGTTGATGACCCACTCGTCCCCCTTCAACTCCGCCTTGCACTTCATCGCGCCGGCATCGGAACCCGAATCCGCCTCAGTCAGGCTAAAGCAGTTCAGGCACTCGCCTCGCGCCATGGGCGGCAGCCACTTCTCCTTCTGTGCTTCCGTGCCGTGATGGAGAATCGGGTCGATGCAGAGTGAGTTCTGCACGCTGTTGATGACGGCGACCGAGGCGTCTGCATAGGCCAACTCCTCGACGACAATCGCCGAGGCCAACGCGTCCAACTCCGGCCCGCCGTAC
>JBDRKQ010000025.1:0-8709 GCA_043813895.1 Planctomycetota bacterium | reverse complement strand
TTAGGACCGCTATCTCCTTTTGTTTGTTGGGTTCTGGTGGGGGTGCCCGGGGCGGCTTGCCCGCCGGGGCCGCCACTGGCAGTAAGCTGCCAGTGGCACCCGCATAGCACAACGATACCAGCACCTCTTCGTGCGTGGCCGCCGCCGGGCCACGTCCGTAGAATAACCGGCGCATGACGGGAGAACAAACCACCACGAGTCCCTCCTTCGGCGCAACACGGCGGCCGGTCGCGTTCATCGTAGCGCTGGCGGCCGCGCTCGGCGGTTCGTTCGCACTGGTGCGGCCGTTCGTGCGGGCGGCGCCGACGTGGCAGTGGGCGGTTTCCTCGCAGCGCGACCTGGACGGCGCGGCGGTCAATGCCGACTTGCTAACCGTCGATGCGCAGGGCGTGTTGCTCGCGCCGCAGGGCGACAGGGCGATCAGCCTCATCTCTGCGCCGCTGAGTCTGCCCGCCGACGCGAGCCGTCTATTCGTCGTGCGCGTCGCCAGGCCGGAGCTTCTCGATGGCGGCCCAGAGGCGACGACGGTCAACTTGCTGTGGCAAACCGAACCGCGGCCGGAGTTCCACTTCGAAACCAAGACCGCGGCGGTGGGCAGGAAGATTGGCGACGTTGTCTTTAGCTTGCCGTGTCCGCCGTCGGAGATTCACCGCCTAGGCGTGCAGTTTCCCGACGTGCAAGACCCGGTGCGGATCGAGTTTGTCAGTCTGCTAGACTTGCCGCCATCCAAGCGGTTTACGCTTGCATGGCAGCAGGCCGGCGAGCACGAGCGATATGCCAACCACAGCATCAACTACATTCGCGGACCGAGCATATTGGGGCATGGTTTCAACTACTTTCTGATTGCCGCCGTTGCCGCAGCCTGCGGCTGGTACTGCCTGACGCGTCTCGTGCGTCGTCGCCGCGTTTCCCGTGTGGCCGTCGTGGGCATCGTTTTGGCCGCTTGGTTCGTTGCCGACGTGCAGGCCACGGCGAACCTCTGGCGGCAGACCCGTGACGAAGTCAGGGAGCTAGGCGGCAAGTCCCGGCCCGAGCAGATGGCCGCCATCAGCGGCCCGGAGATTGCGTGGGCCTACGAGCAGATGCTCCAACAAACGCTCCCGGGCTCGACCTACGTTGTGATCAGCGACGACCCTTTCACGGCTGCACACAGACTGGACTACCTGCTCGCGCCCCAACGAACGCGCAGGGATTCGGGTTTCTCTGCCAAGCGGCCCGACTATGTGGTGGTCATTCATGCCACCGATGCGGCATACGATTCCGGGAAGAGGTCGTTTTGGTGGAGGGATGTAGAGCACGGCGGAATGGAGCGGGTGATCGGCCCGGTCGTCCTAATCGCTGCCTACGCGCCCGACGTATTGCTTCTTGAGTTTTCGAGGAGCGAGTCGCCATGACGGCATTCTGGGCGACAGCCGCACTGATCGTTCCATGGGCCGCGGGGTCGGGCATCGTCGCGGCTCTGCGAGATCGCGGCACGTCCAGGTTCCTCATCGTCGGCGCCGGCTGGTTGGCGGGCCAGGCGATGATGATGGCCCTGCTCTTTGCATCGTTTGCTTCCGGCTCATCGCATGCGCGAATGTTGCTTGCCCTGATGGCTCTGATCGCCGCCGTACTCTGGTTCTTCGCAGCCCGTTCGCGCTTCATCCTTCATTCTCTACCCTCCGTCCTTCCGTCTCCGCCTCACGGCTTCCATCCTTCATCCTTCATCCTTCTGATCATCGGCGCCGGTCTGCTCATCAAGCTCTACCTGTTGGCCGGCGCACACGCCTTCGTTCCCGCCCGATGTGACGACGCCGTTTCCATCTGGCTCTTCAAAGCGAAGGTAATCGCAAGCCTCGACCAACTCTTCCAGCCGTCGGGCCATCCCTATGATATGGGCGGATCAAACCCCCACTACGCCGTCTTCGTATCGCTGGTCGCGGCATGGGTCCCGCTTGTCGTCGGGCGGTGGCACGAGCAACTCGCGACCCTGCCTTGGCTGTTCTACTTCGTCAATCTGGTGCTGCTGACGGCGGGCGGTCTTCGACGCTGGCTCTCCTCCACGCAGGCTTGGATTGCGGCCTACATCGTGGGCTCTCTCCCCTTGCTCATTATCCACGTCTATCGACCAGGCTACGCCGACCTGATCCTCGCGGCGTTTCTCGCGTCCACCGTTCTCTTCCTGCTGATGTGGCAGGCGACGGGGATGCGGCGTCATCTGTGCCTCGCCGGTATGTTCGTCCTGGTGACTGCCTGTCTTAAGCGCGAAAGCGCGGCCCTCGCGGCGATCACAGTCTTTGTCCTGCTGCTGACTTCCTGGCGACTCGTTCGCGCGTGGTCACGCCGCACTCGTGCCGTCGTTGCCGTTGCCACGGCAACCATCGGGCTGCTTGTTTTCGCGCTCGTGGATTTCTCAGAACAAACCGATGCGACGGCAGCCCTCGGCTATCATTCCGACGTTTGGCCCCGCCTCTGCCAGCACGTTTTGGGGTGGTCCTCTTTTCATTTCCTGTTCTGGGGCCTGTTGGCAGCGACGGTGCACTTGGTTGTACGGGGCAGCCGAGCTTGGCGGGGTGGCATGGGCACGCGGAGTCCCGGCGAGCCGGGGCGGAGTTTGCCCGTGGACGGTCCCTCATACGGCCGAAACGGTTCCAGCGTGAGGAACACGGCCGTCCTGCTCGCACTCGCATTGTGCGGCTTCCAGGCAGCCGTGTTTCTCTTTACAGATCAGGCTCGCTTCGCCCTGAACGACCAAACGCCGTCGCGCCTCTTCATGCAGTTGGCGCCTGCGTTGATCCTGGTATTCGGAGCGACGATGTCACCAAATGCCATGAACAGGCGTACTGACAGCTAGCCACTGACAACTCCCCCCTCGGAGAGAACGCATGCACGCATACGAACTACTCCTGGTTTCCGAGTTCACCGCCGAGCATCGGCTCAAATCCGCAGACGGCGAGTACGAACCTCGCCACAGCCACAACTGGCGGGTCGAGGTCTTCCTGCGATCGACGGGCGACCTGGACGATGCGGGGGTCGTTGCGGATTTTCAGGGCCTGCAACACGATATATCGAAAATTACGGAGGGGCTTAACAACGAGCGACTCGACGAGTTATCGCCCTTTGCCGAGTGCAACCCTTCGACAGAACTCATCGCGAAACACATCCACGACCGTTTCGCGCCTGCGTTGCCGTCGTCCGTCCGCGTGAGCAAGGTCAGAGTCTGGGAGACGCCGCGTTGTGCCGCTGCTTATGTGCCTCTCGGGTAGCGTTTGGCGCGATTGCGCCCGTGGCCGCTGCGCGGATTGAACCTGATGAACTGGAAGTCGGTTGACGATAGAATACAGGGTATCTAGGATTTCTCGGACGCGTTGCGCAGTTTCCAGAGGCAGTGAGCCCATGAATCTCGCCTGTCAGTCATGCAAGAAACACCCCGCGACCGTGCATCTCACGGACATCTCGCCGGAGGGGGAGATGCGCGAGAAGCACCTGTGCGAGCAGTGCGCGCGGAAAGAGGGGTTCGCCACGAAGTCCCCCAAGCACGTGCCTGTCAACGAGTTGCTCAGCGGATTCATCAGCGACAAGGTGGGCATCCAGCAACTAGCCGAACTCAAGTGCTCGCACTGCGGTCTCACCTTTGTCGAGTTCCGCAATTCCGGCCAACTCGGCTGCCCGGGTGACTATGACGCCTTCGAGAAGGCGCTCGTTCCGCTGATCGAGCGCGCGCACGAGAATGCAAGCCACCACATCGGCAAGGTACCCAGTCGGCTGGCCATCCCCCGCGCAACAGAAGGCGATCTGATCAAGCTACGCCGCGAACTGACCAAGGCCGTAGACGATGAGAATTATGAGCAAGCCGCGATCCTCCGCGACCAGATAGAAGTACTGGAAACACCATGAACACCGATCACCTGGTCGAAGAGCCTGTTGAGTGGCTACGCGGGACCGGCCCCAGTTCGGATATTGTAATCAGTTCGCGCATCCGCCTCGCAAGGAACCTGGCGAGGTTCCCGTTCCTTTCGAAGGCCACGCCCGAACAGCGGACGGAACTTGTCAAGACCGTCCGGAGCTGTATCGAATCGTCATCCTCCAACGGCGACTGGAGCTTCCTGGATATCGATGAGCTGGACGACCTCGACCGCCAGCTCCTCGTCGAGCGCCACCTTATCAGCCGACACCAGCTCGACGCGGAAGGCAGCCGCGGCGTCGCCATCAGCAAGGGTGAATCCGGCTCGGTCATGATCAACGAAGAGGACCACATTCGAATTCAGGTCCTCCGTAGCGGCCTCCAGCTTGACGATATCTGGAAGGAGGCCGATCGGATCGACGACATCATCGAAGAGCGAATCGATTTTGCCTTCCACCCGCGGTACGGGTACCTGACCGCCTGTCCCACGAACGTCGGCACCGGGATTCGCGTCTCGGTCATGCTGCATTTGCCCGCCTTGAAGCTCACCGGTGAAATCGACCGCGTCTTCCACGCGGCCAAGGACATGCGCCTCGCCGTCCGGGGCTTCTTCGGCGAGGGCACCGAGGCCTCCGGCGATTTCTTTCAGATCAGCAATCAAGTCACGCTGGGGCGGACCGAGGATGAGATCATCGACGACTTCGAGCACCTCGTGATCCCGAAGATCGTCGAATATGAAAAACGTGCCAGGCAAACCCTCATCAGCCAGCGAGCCGTCGCGCTCGACGACAGGGTCTGGCGATCCTTCGGCGTCCTCAAGCATGCCCACACTATTGGCAGCGAGGAGACGATGCTCCACCTGTCCCATCTGCGAATGGGGATCAACCTCGGCCGCATCAAGGAGATCGACCTCGCCACCGTCAACGAGCTCTTTTTGCTCACGCAGCCGGCCCATCTCCAGAAGTTCCACGGCACCCGACTCAACGGCGAACAACGCAGCATTGCCAGGGCCGATTGCATTCGTCGCAGGCTTGGCAATAATTGACCTTCCCGCCGGTCGATCGTGCGTCCGCCGGCGATACCTCGCGTGGACCCTCCCAACTGGAGCAGTTCGAGTTTATCCGTAGCGGCCGCCGCCCCGGTCGGCCGTTGAGAACCACTCGTAATCCGATCCAGCCGTTTTCGCGGGCGGGGAGCATTGGCCTCTGGCCGGTGCGAATGTCAAATTCTATACTGTACCAGCAGCTTCATGCGGATTGGACCACTAGTAATCCACGTCCGACACGGGGTTCGGACACTACGCTGTCTTTTAGAATGCTATAGGGCCAGCACGCGATGATGACGTTGGGCACGGTTGGTGCATTCGGATTTGCTGATTTCCACCCGCCTGAAGTGATCGGACTTTATGCTGAGGCCGGCTGCGCAGTGGTTCAAGCGTATCGAAACCGCGAGAAGAACATCCCGCCGGCCGAGATCATCGGCGTCTGTGGCGGCCTTGGCCTGACGATCGATTCACTCCACGCCCACTTCGGCGACGACTTGGACCCTTCGAGCGAGGACGAGTCGGTCCGCGCCGCCACCGTTTGCTATTACGAGCGCGAAGTGGACTACTGTCACCGGCTCGGAGGCGATCTCCTCGTGATTCACCCGTCTCCACCCCGCGTGCCACACGGCGACACCGAGAATCGCTACGCGCAATTGCAGAAGTCCCTTGAGGAGTTCGCGAGACTGGGCGAACGGACGGGGGCTCGCTTTGCCTTTGAGAACATGCCCGGCTACCACCCCGTCGGCGGCGATATCCGAAGGTTGGTGGAAGGAATTGCCCAGGTGGGAAGCGAGCACCTGGTCTTCCTGCTCGACATCGCTCACGCCCACATGACCGGCGGCGTCGTGGACGCGATCAGGACGGCCGCCCCGCACATTCGGTACACGCACGTCTGCGACAACGACGGGCAGACCGACGAACACCTGCTGCCTTTCTGCGGCAACCTGCCCTGGGAAGCCTGCGGCGAAGCCCTCCGCGAAGTCGGTTACGACGGCGTTTTCCTGCTGGAGGTCTTCCAGAAGGCGGACGAACTCCGCGGACTGCTGACGGAGGAGTGGAAGCGGAAGACGCGGGCCGTCCTCGGCCACCAGGAATAGAGCCTTTGTTCCGCCTTCGCCGGCGCTCCGGCCCGTGCGCTCGGGTTTCAGGCCTCAAGACGCTCTCAATGGATGACGCGGCTCGGCTGCCGATTGTATTCTGCCCGGCGCGCCCCGGCTTTCGTTCGTCTGCGGTCGAAGGCTCTGCTATAATGAATGATGCGCGGACATACGGCCGCCAGCAGCCCAGCCCGCACCCGGATAGCGCCATCATGCCTGGTACTTGCCAACCTGCCGCAATCCCATTTGGCACGCCGCGGCGCCGCGCCTTCACCCTCCTGGAGCTTCTCGTCGTCGTCTCGATCATTGCCTTACTGATGGGAATCCTGCTGCCATCGCTGAGCGCCGGGAGAGAAACCGCCAACATGAGCAAGTGTCTGGCGAATCTCAGGGAACTCGGTGTCACCGCCTGCATGTATATGGATGACGAGGGCGAGCCGACGCAACCGTGGCACTTCGGCTTCCGGACGTCGTGGGGGGATGTCAACCTGATCTCGGAGCACGTCTACGGCGGCTTCAAGACCAACGTTCCTCATCCCGAATGGGGCATAGACACCGACATGTTCGTGGTCCCGACGAACGCCCGGCCGTACAACAAGTACATGGCGCCCGGCGTCGCCAGTGGCCCCATCGCGAATTACGTCTGCCCTTCCGACAAGAACAACACGACGCCGAACGTCAACGAGCCGTGCCGCCCGCCTATCCTGGACGACCACTATTCCGCGTGGGTCGTTAACGGAACCAGCTACGCCATCAATTGGTATTGGCTGGAAGGTCCTCCCTGGCTCGGCATGGACCATCCGGAGTATTACAGCGACATCAACATCATGAGCCAGGCAGGCAAGGAGATGCTACGCCTCAAGGTCGGAGGCGCTGCCGCGAAGTTCGTCATCTTCATGGAAAACTCCATGAACTCGTACATGCTCGACGCCCGACCTCCGGATGGCTCTCTTGGTGAGAGCTGTCTCGACGAGCTCGGCACGGGCTGGCACCACAAGTTCTCGAAGTACACGATGGCCATGCTCGACGGCCACGCCGAGTACCTCTATATCGACTCGCGCTACACGCGAAGCGAGAAATACGACATCTGGGCGGAGCCACACACGCCCACCGAGTTCAACAGTTCTCAGCCGTTGACGCCGTAGTCGCTCTGCCCGGTCCGCCGTTTCGCATGAGAACGCGAGCGAACTTGTTTGAGCCAAGCAGGAACGATTAGCGACCATTTCTAGCCTGGCTCCAGCCCAAGTCACAAATGGCTGTGTCACCTAGCTTGGCACAGTAAGGCGGAAACGTCGATAAGAAGGCCCGGATTGTGCTTGAACTGGCGATTTTGGGCTGGTATACTCCGGCGATTGGGAGTCCTTGGGGCTGCTTTCTGTGGATTCCTTATATCAGAAGTGGTCTTTGCGGAGGTGCGCGACTGAGATAGGAACGCCAGCGCTTAATTATTAGCGTAATAAATAATCGTGGCTTCGGCCGCCGTCTTGTCGTGAAAATTGGCAATTCTCAAGGTTCAAGACGCGTGACCGGCGCTGCGTCCCGAGAGGGGCGTGGGCCGGACCGCTTTTGAACCTGGGTATGCCAATACCTCACGACAGGGGCGCGTTTCGGTTTCGCGCCCTTTTGTATTGGCAGCTAATGGATATATACGCTTTGGAAATCGGAAGCCCGCGTGTGGCTTCCTGTATGGACTCGCCGGTTGACGGCCCAGTTGAAGAGACAGGAGAATGTGATCGTATGAACGCAAACTTGTGGATTCCGATACTGTTGGTTTTGTTGGTTGGTTTTACTGCGCCTGTAGCGGCGGACGTCTTCGACGACGAAGAGGCCCGCATTGCGGCATTCAGCCTGGAGGAGCTTCGCGCCGAACTTGCGATCATCCACGACGTAGCGGTCTTCGATCAGCGGTGGGGCCCCGCGGCTTACGTGCTGAAGTGGGACGCGAACACGGAGTCCGTCGTCGTCCTGCGCGATGGACAAGCCGGGACGGTGACGATGGACGGGCTGAGCTTCTCGGCGTCGTTCTCCGACCCGGACGGCCTGGCCGAGGGCCGGCTGTCTTTCGACAGCTCCGGCAGCCTCGTGTTCCTCCAGTTCGTCTCGAGCGACGCCGGGCTGACGGCCGTGTGCAGGCCCTATGAGGACGGCGAGGTCCTGCCGGTGACGACCGAGAAGCTCTGCCAGTGTCTCCACCCGGATTCTCCGCTCAGGAAGAAGAAAAGCTCCATCTCCGAGCCCACCTCTCCAGATGGCATGGCGCTCCCACCTGACGGCCGGTCGCCCAAGGACACCACGGCCCAGAAGTCCATGGTCGGGCCCCACGAGTCTATCTGTGATGACTGGCAGACCAACCCGTGTGAAACCCCGAACTCAACCGTCTGCGGAAACACCGGCGACGGCTCGGGACGAAAGTACACCTGCGAATGGGTGACTGTCGGTGAGGAAGACTGCGGGAGTGTCTCGATGTTCCCCTTAGCGGCCGGGATTTGCGGCATGTGCCTGATGTACTCGTTTACGAGCGCGCGCCGCAGGCGGCGCAAGGCTCACGGTCGCTCACGATAGAGTGCCGGACCCTGCGACGCCAGCGCTAGATTGTTCTCGGGCAGAGGAGCTGCGGGCCTTGGCGCGCGGCCAACCGAAGTTGCGACCGCTTTGCGCCGGGGATGACCGCGCGGACTGAAGTC
>JBDRKQ010000024.1:0-21603 GCA_043813895.1 Planctomycetota bacterium | reverse complement strand
CGTCATGCGAATTCGCTGGGAAGCAGGCCGTCGGCGATGTCGCGTAGGGCGTCGAGGTTGCGGAGGCGGACTTGCTGGTGGTCCGGCAGTTCGATCAGGCCTGTGTCAACGAGTCGGCGGAGTGTGCGGGAGAGAGTTTCGCTGGTCAGGTTGAGATGGCTGGCCAGGTCCTTCTTCATGATGGGGAGTGTGAAGCTGTTTGCCCCCTCGCTCTTGCCGGAACGGAGGAGATAACCGGCCACGCGTCCGACGGCATCGCGGAGCACAATATCTTCGAGAAGTGAGACCAGTTGCCGCACCCAGTAGCCCATCCCGGAAACGAACTCGAAGCAGAGTTCGTGGTTCGTCTGGAGCAGGTTTCGGAAATGATCCGCGGGCAGTAGAACACACTCCGTATCCTCGATCGCCGCGGCGAAGGCCGGACAGTCAAATTGGCACACGGCCGCCACCTCCGCGAACGTCCCGCCCGGCTCGACGAAGTGGAGGACGTGCTCCTTGCCGTTGGGAGCGATCTTGTACACACGGACGCCGCCATGTGCGACGCAGTACAGCCCGGGACAGTCGTCGCCTTGGCGAAAGATAAGTGTGCCCTTTTTGAAACGGACAATCCTGGCGTGTGAACACAGGAGATCGAGCGAGGCGTCCGTTAGTTTCTTGAATAGCGGACACTGCTGCAGGATTGTTCGTATCGCTGACTGCATCTGCGGGAGCCCTTGGCATTAAAACCGCCGTCGCTTGACCCAGGTCAAGGTGCTGCCGGGGCGTTTGCCCGAGACTATAGTCGGGCGGACAGGGAGGTCCGGCGAGTCCACACCCACGAGCGGTCCGGAGGCCGAGCAATGTTGCGTGAGATCGTAACGATTGACGAGGAATTGTGCGACGGCTGCGGGGAGTGCATCCCCTCCTGTCACGAGGGGGCGTTGCAGATCGTGGACGGGAAAGCACGGCTGGTGTCGGACCGGTTGTGCGACGGCTTGGGCGATTGCCTGGGCCACTGCCCGCAAGGAGCGATCCAGGTGGAACGCCGCGAGGTTACCGCCTTCGACGAGAAGGCCGTTCGCGCCCACCTGCAAAGCGAAGGGCCGCCAGCGGCTCCCGATGAAAAACAGCACCCGGCGCCGCAGGCGCCGGCGCCCTGCTCGCTGATGAGCAGGGGCGGAGGGGGCGGTTGTCCCGGCAGCAAGTTCGCGCAGTTCTCCGCCACGGCGACCTGTGAAGACACGGGCCCGACTGGCGGGAGTTCGCAACCGGCCGTGCCGGCATCGGCATTGACGCATTGGCCCGTTCAACTGCGGTTGCTGTCTTCCACGGCGCCGATCCTCCGCGGGGCGCGGTTGCTCGTGGCGGCGGATTGTGTACCGGTGGCGTACGCAGGGTTTCACTCCGACTTGTTGCTGGGGCGGCCGGTGGCGATCGCCTGTCCGAAGCTGGACGATCCGCGAGGTTACGTCGAGAAGCTCGCGGAGATTCTCCGTGAGAATACGCCCCGGGACATCACGGTAGCGCTGATGGAGGTCCCTTGCTGCGGTGGCTTACTGCGAATGGTGCTGGACGCGCGCCGGCTTGCGGAGAGTGATGTCCCGGTGTATGAGGTGTTGGTTGGTGTGAAGGGCCAAATCCTCGAGAGAAGGCGGCGCGACGCGTGATAGCGCGGTGTAGCGTCGGCCCCCCGTGGCCGACGTGAAAAAAATGAACCGCTCAACATTCAACGTCGGCCACGGGGGGCCGACGCTACGCGATGGCGACGCCGTGAAACGGTGCAATGAGTCAGGCCGGCTCTTCTCGGAGAGCCCAACTGTAAGGAGCTAAACGAAATGTTTTGTAATCAGTGTGAGCAAACGGCGCACGGGACTGCTTGCGTGGATACCGGCGTGTGCGGGAAAGACCCCGACATGCAGTCTTTGCAGGAAATCCTGTTGTACGGGCTCAAGGGGATGGCCGCCTACGCGCACCACGCGCGGCGTCTCGGGATGGTAGACGAAAACGTGGACGCGTTTGTCGAGGAAGCGTTGTTCGCCACCGTCACCAACGTCAACTTTGACATGGCGAGTCTCTTCGAGTTGGTGTTGGAGTGCGGGCGGCAGAACCTCCGCGTGATGCAGATGCTCGACGCGGGGCATGTAAAGCGGTTTGGCTCGCCGTCCCCCACGACCCTGTTCGAAGGCACCAAGGCCGGACCGGGTATCCTCGTGACCGGTCACGACATGGTCGATCTTGACGACTTGCTGAAGCAGACAGTGGGCACGGGCATCAACGTGTACACGCACGGCGAGATGATGCCGGCGCACATGTACCCGGAGCTGCGCAAGTACGACCACCTGGTCGGCCACTACGGCGACGCGTGGCAGAAGCAGAAGACCGAGTTCGCCGCGTTCACCGGGCCCGTGCTGGCGACGACAAACTGCGTGCTGATCCCGAAGGATGCGTACAAGGACCGGTTGTTCACGACGCGCGTGACGGCGGTGCCGGGCGGCAAGCGGTTAACGACGAACGACTTCTCGCAGGTGATCGCCTGTGCGAAAGCGTGCAAGCCGCTGCCGGACAAGCCGGTGAAAGAGAGCACGATCGGGTTCCACCATTCGGTGATCCTGAGCCTGGCCGACAAGATCGTGGGCGCGGTGAAGGCCGGCAAGTTGAAGCATTTCTTCCTGATCGGCGGGTGTGACGGGTCAGAGCCCGGACGGAACTACTTCAGCCAGTTCGCCGCGAACACGCCGAAGGACTCGATCGTCTTGACGCTGGGCTGTGGAAAGTACCGGATTCGAGACAACGATTTCGGCACGATCGAACTCGACGGCGTGGGGCCGGTTCCGCGATTGCTGGACATGGGGCAGTGCAACGATTCGTACGGCGCTATCCAGGTTGCGGTCGCGCTGGCGAAGGCGTTTGACTGCGGCGTGAACGATCTGCCGCTGACGATCGTGTTGTCGTGGTTCGAGCAGAAGGCGGTGGCTGTGCTGCTGACGCTGCTGGCCCTGGATGTGAAGGGGATTCGAATCGGCCCGGCGGCTCCGGCGTTTGTCTCCCCAGCCGTGTTCAAGATTCTGCAGGACAAGTACGACCTGAAGCTGACCGACCGCGACCCGATGGCTGACCTGAAGGCTGCGTTGGCCGGATGAGGGGGTCCGGTCAGAGCGGCTTGCAGAAGAACGCAGCGCCTGACCCTGTGGGGGTGTCTGTCCGAGCCCCGAGTGTGAGCGAGCGGGTCCGAAGCCCGACGGTTTTCCAGGTTATCCCTGGGCAGAAGAGTCGTGGGCCTCCGAAGATGTGAATGCCTTCGGGTCGAGGACAGCCGCGCGGACTGAAGTCCGCGGCTCCCCGACCGTGCCCGAAACAGCGACAAGTTCAGGCTTGACAAGTCGAGGGCCACGTATTGTGCTCTAATGAGATAATCGGCTGACTTGATTTAGATCAAGTTGCCGAGTCCACCTTTCTGATACTCTGACGCTCGTTTCGAATCGGCTTTTGTCGAGGGAAGGAGTCTTCAAGTGAGCACGCCTGGAATCGCTCCGCCGGGGTTCTCGGGTCGGAGGAGTCCTGGGAGGGCGTGGTTGGTCGCGATCGTCCTGATTCTCGTGGCCTGGATTATATGGACGGACCCGTGGCCGTTCGAGAGCCCTGTCCCGGCGGCGACCGTGGCGCCGGCGTGGGCGACCGACCCTACTCCCATCCGCCAGCCCGGATTCTCGCCGGAGATTCAACACGCGGGCTACACCTATCGCTGCGGCGACTGCCACGACCTGTTCCCGTCACCGCCGGAGACGACGCGAACGCTAACGCAGCACACCAACATCGTCTTGAAGCACGGCATGAACACGCGGTGCTTGAATTGTCATCATCTGACAGATCGCAACACCTTCGTGGATGACTACGGCCGGTCGATCCCATACGACAGTCCGCAGTTGCTCTGCGCCAGGTGTCACGGGCTTGTCTATCGGGACTGGCAGCACGGCGTTCACGGCCGCACGAACGGGTATTGGGATGAGAGTTTAGGCGTGCAGGAACGGCGGAAGTGTGTCGAGTGCCACGATCCGCACCAGCCTCCGTTTCCTCCGATGCGACCCGCCCCGCCGCCGCGCACGTTGCGGATGGGTGAGCCGAGCAGGCCGGCGGGCGACGAGGGGATGGCAGACCCGCTACGAATCCGCGACCGTGGAACCGGGGAGGCGACCTGATGAGTTCACACGCGACAGGGCCTGACGATTCGGGCGGACCTCCGAAATCAGGATCGGGTCCAGGCGTTACGCGGCGTGGCTTCATCGGCAAGGGGGCCGCCGTGGTTGCAGGGGCTGCCGGACTGGCAGCCGCGCTTTCTCCGCTTCGCCACATGTCGAGAGACGACCTGCCGACTGTCGAGAAGCTCTTCCAGAAACACTACAAGGAGATGACGCCGGAAGAGAAGCAGGCGGTTATCGAGCGGATCACGCGCGATGTCAGCCGGCGATTCGGCGTGGATGCGAAGGTGGATGACCCGCCGCCCATGGACGGCGTCGAGTACGTCTATGCCCTGAACCTCAGCCGGTGCATCGGGTGTCGCAAGTGCGTCTTCGCGTGCGTGGAGGAGAACAACCAATCTCGCAGCCCGGAGATTCAATACATCCGCGTCCTCCGGATGGAGAAGGGTAGTATTGACGTGGAGACGTCAGATCACTACTACGATCCCGCCCAGGTGCCCGAGGATGACAGTTATTACATGCCGGTGCAGTGCCATCAGTGCGCGAACCCGCCATGTGTGAAAGTGTGCCCCGTCGAGGCAACGTGGCAAGAGCCGGACGGGCTCACGGTGATCGACTACGACTGGTGCATCGGCTGCCGATACTGTGAGGCCGCCTGCCCGTATTGGGCGCGGCGGTTCAACTTCACCCAGCCGCATGTGCCGAAGGAATCGCTCAATCCGAACATGGCGTACCTGTCCAACCGCCCGCGGCCGAAGGGCGTGATGGAGAAATGTACGTTCTGTCTTCAGCGCACCCGGCGAGGCCGGATGCCTGCGTGTGTGGAGGTGTGTCCGACCGGCTCTCGCAAGTTCGGCAACGTGCTGGATCCCGAAAGCGAGGTTTCGTACATCCTGAAGCACAAGCGCGTGTTCGTGCTTAAGGAGGACGTGCGGACGCTGCCGCGTTTCTTCTACTACTTCGACGAGCGAGGCAGCCGCTATCACGAGCCGATCGCGCCGGCGACGCCGGGAGGTGACGCGTGAGCCGATACCTCTCGTTCCTTTGGCAGTGCGCGCGGACCAGCTTCGTGGGGGGATGGCGCTATCACACCTGGATGCTGCTGCTGACGGTCGTGTCGCTGTTGGGGCTTTACGCGTACTGCCAGCAGTTGGTCAACGGCCTCGTGACGACAGGAATGACTGACCATGTCTCGTGGGGTCTCTACATCGCGAACTTCACATACCTCGTCGGCCTCGCGGCGGCGGCGGCGATGTTGGTGATCCCGGTGTACATATACCGGAATCTACACCTGCACGATGTGGTGATCTTCGGCGAACTGCTGGCGGTGGCCGTGATCGTCATGTGTTTGATGTTCGTGACGGCTGATCTGGGGCGGCCCGACCGGTTCCTGCACATGCTCCAACGATTCAATTTCCCGATCTCGATGCTGACATGGGACGTCATCGCGCTCGGAGGTTATCTACTGTTGAACCTGCACATCTGTGGCTACCTGATCTACTGCGCGTATTGCAAACGGGAGCCCTCCAAGGCGTTCTACATCCCGTTCGTCTTTATCGCCATTGTCTGGGCCGTGAGCATCCACACCGTGACGGCCTTTCTGTACGTGGGCTTGGGAGGACGACCCTTCTGGAACTCGGCGATCATCGCGCCGCGTTTCTTGGCGAGCGCGTTCGCGGCGGGCCCGGCGCTTATCATCCTCACACTCCAGGTTGTCCGGCGATACACAACGCACAAGGTAAGCGACGACGCATTGCTGACGCTGCGGCGCATCGTCCAGGTGGCGATGATCATCAACTTCTTCCTGCTGGGCTGCGAGGTGTTCACGGAGTTCTACACGGATTCGACGCACTCAGCGTCTGCCCGGTACTTGTATGTCGGTTTGCACGGCCACAGCGCCCTGGTGCCGTGGATTTGGACCGCCATCGCGTTCAACGTGGTGGCGACATTGTTGTTCGTGTTGCCGAAGTCGCGGGCCATGGGGACGCTCAACATCGCCTGCATACTCGCGGTCCTCGGCATCTGGATCGAGAAGGGGATGGGCCTGATCGTGCCGGCCTTTGTGCCAACGCCGCTGGGCGAGATTGTGGAATACACGCCGACGCTTCACGAGGTGCTCGTGTGTCTCGGGATTTGGGCGTTCGGCGCGCTGCTCTACACGATCTTCGTGCGAATTTCGGTGCCGGTCCTGGCCGGCGAGCTGACGTGTGAAAAGACGGACGGTCAACGTACCGACACAGCGCCTTGACGCGCCCTACGGCCGACAGGGGCGTCGGCCGCTACGAGAACACGCAAACTTCTGTAAGGAGTGTAACCGTCATGATGAAGCGTAATGCGATTGTGAGTCTCACGTGCCTATTGGCTGTGTTTGCCATGGCTGGTTCGGCTTCGGCGCAGACTTGGGGTCTGACGGAGTTCTCAAAGGAGACCAAGGATTGCATCACCTGTCACAAGCAAGAGGACCCCGGGGTCTACCAGCAGTGGGGCGCCAGCCTGCACCATCGCGCGAAGATCGGGTGCTTCGAGTGTCATGCCGCCAAGGAAGGCGACTCGGACGCTTACACGCACGAAGGCCAGTTGATCGCAACGATCGTCTCGCCCAAGGACTGCGCGAGGTGTCACGAAGTCGAGGCTCGCGAGCTCGCCGAGTCACACCACTCCAAGGCCGCCCGTATCCTCGGCTCGCTCGATAACGTGTTGGCCGAGATTGTCGAGGGCAACCGTGGGCTGGTCACGCCGGCTTTCCCGGCGGGCAACAGCGCGGCGGCGGTGAATGGTTGTTGGCAGTGCCATGGCACCGAAGTGAAAGTGCTTGAAGGCGGGAAGCTGGACCCGGCGACGTGGCCGAATACCGGCATCGGCCGGATCAACCCCGACGGCAGCGAGGGTTCTTGTTCGGCCTGTCACTCACGGCACGCGTTCTCCGCCGCCCAGGCTCGGCAGCCGGACAACTGCGGCAAGTGCCACCTGGGGCCTGATCACCCACAGAAGGAAATCTACGACGAGTCCAAGCACGGCATCGCGTTCGTCGCGCACAAGGACAAGATGAATCTCGACTCGCCGAAGTGGGTGGTCGGCGAGGATTATCATGACGCACCGACATGCGCGACGTGTCACATGAGCGCAACACCGAGCAAGCCGGCCTCGGAGGATCACCCCGCGATTACGGGGCAGGCCGTGACGCACGACGTCGGAATGCGGATCAGTTGGAACAACCGGCCGGTTGTCTCCGTGCGACCGGAATTGAGTGACAAGAAGCTGGGCCTGCCGGGTGCGAACGTGGATTGGCTGACGCGCCGGAACAATATGAAGGACGTCTGCCTCAACTGTCACCAAAAGCAGTGGGTGGAGAACTTCTACATCCAGTACGACGGCCTCGTACACCTGTATAACGAGAAGTTCGCCAAGCCCGGCATGGCGCTGTACGGCGTGGCGAAGTCGGCCAAGCCGCTGCCGGCCGTAAGTTTCTCGCACGATGTGGACTGGGCCTGGTGGGAACTGTGGCATCACGAAGGTCGCCGCGCCCGGCACGGCGCTTCGATGATGGGACCGGACTACACGCACTGGCACGGTACGTACGACATCGCCAAGACGTTTTACATGCACTACGTACCCGCCCTCAGGGGGTTGGCCAAGGAGGCGCACGAGTCCAAGGACGCCGGCCGGATCAAGGCCGCAGAATCGCTCCAGGCGAAGCTGGATGAGGTCCTGAACACGGACGACCACAAGTGGTTCATCGGAAAGATGGATCCAGAGGAGGCCGCCCGCCGCCAGAAGGCCGCTGAGGAATTCAAGAAACGCTACAGCAAATAGCATTGACGGCTTGGACCTTGCGTCGCCGTCGAGCACGTCACGGCGATCGCCCGAAGTCCGCGTCCCGCTGGCCCCATCGCCATTTGAGTTGCTTCAGCCCACAGTAGCACGTCGGCACGACAAACGGCGTGACGAGCGCCAGGGTCATGCCGCCGAAGACCGGAATCGCCGCAGGCACCATAGCGTCACTGCCGCGATCAGTGGAGAGCAGGACGGGCGTCAGGGCGGGGAGCGTGGTGAACATGATCTTCAGACAAGGCCGATGCCGAGGAGGTCCTTGACGTGATGGCCGAGTCAGTTTTCCCCCGACGCGTGGCATGTGCGCTCGGTCTTTGGGACTCCAAATGACTCTGCTTTGGTTCAACTTGCGGAGTGCCTTCTTGAGGAACGGAGAGGGGGGGATTCGAACCCCCGGTACGTGTTACCGTACACATGCTTTCCAAGCATGCACCTTAAGCCACTCGGACACCTCTCCACAATCAAGCCGACCTAAACTCGCGGCTTGAACCATCGCAAATGATCCGTTCTCCCCAACAGTGAGATGCGGAGCACACGATGGGGGCCCGGATCATGGCGCGACCTCGGGTTTACGTCAACCAACACAGCAGGCCAATGAGAACAAACACCGGAGTCTTGTTCAACCGACCCACAGTCGATTCCACCTTATCCCGCCGGATGGAAAACGGCAAGAGTTCAAGAGTTGGGAGGACGCACGCACGGCGCTCGCCACACCGCAGGCAGAGTCGATTCCGCGGGAAGAACTTGCTCGGGGGGCGGCCCACGCCCGATTCCGAAGAGACCTGACACATCACCTCCCGTCCAGGCTGGATCTTCAGACTGTTCAATCTCCCCAATAGGCAAGTTAGAAAGGATCGGTGCAGCGTTCCATGTCCGCCCATTGGAGGGCGACCAGGATCGCCGAGAGGATGAACGCCACGAAGGGGAAGAGAAGAAGGTTCTCTCGGAACATGCCGATCAGCGGGCTCCCAAACACATTCGGTCTGGAGAGCAAAGCGGTCAGCGCAGCGAGGCAGAGCCAACCGCCGTGCAAGCCGGTCACGAACACGGCCGTCTGCCTGAAGAGCGTGGCGTGCATGGCCATGACCAGGCCCGCACCGATGGCGCCGAGCAGCAGGTGAACCGACAAAGGAAGAACCATGTGGATGACCAGCACCTGGCTTATGAGAAAGCCTGCCAGCCCACCCATGGCAATAGCGGCCCAACGGGGAAACCTCCAGGCAAGATACGGCAGGCCGATCGCGAGCAGGACTGTGGCGAGTCCCGCGAGTGTGGCGGCGTGGATGCTGTACGGTTGGTTTTCGCGGAGCGAAGAGCCAAGCAACAGGGCGACGACGATCGCGTCCGCGAGAACGAGGTAACGAAGAATGCGCCAGCCTGCGAGCCCGTAGACCAGGCCGGTCATGATCAGCAGGATCGCCCCGCTAGGGCCGAGTTCAGCCAATCGGTGCAGGACTGTCTGCATGGGTATTCTCTCGTTGTGTCCTGTGCGAGCCGGAGCCGGAGTCCCCCGCGGTTTGTCAGGTCCGGTTCGCCCGCAGAAGTTTACGATTTGTCGCTGTCTTGTGCTGGCTGCCGGGCCTTGTTTTTCGGGAGTCGGACCTGTTTTGCTTGGTAGATGAGCCCGAGGAGCCAGAGTCCGATAGCGACAGCGGCGGGGATTTGGGGATGTGCGATCTGTGCCGTTCGAAGATCCGGCCAATGGGCGCAGAGGAATGTGGCGACGCCAAAAACCGTGATGACGGCCCCGACGAAACCGAGCCAGATGACGGAGAACGCTCGCAAGGCCCAATATGCCAGCAGTCCGCCAAGTATGGCAGCGGCAACGGGCAGCAACCAGCCCGCGGGGCCGAGATTCTTGAGCTGCGCGACGACCTTCTCCTTGATCTGCCCAGCGAGGTTGCGCCAGTCGGGGTTGAACTCCGCGGCCTGTTCCTGCAAGCTGGGCAACCGGCTGAGTCCGTCTTCCCGAATCCTGGCGCTGGCCTGGTCGAACGTGGGCAGGTAGCGCTGCAAGTCGCCTCGGCCGAGTTGGAAGATGACGGCGAGGGTGAAGAGGACGAGAACCGAACCCACCGCGAGCCAGGCTTTGTAAGTTCGATACGCGATCAGCGTCAGGAGAACGGCTCCGAGTGCGGCGGAGATGGGACCCGGCGTGCCGGCGAGTCGAGAGACCTGATACCCGAGCCACGCACCCAGAATCACGGCGAACAGGGAGACGACCATGCGTTCGGACTTCCAGCCGCGGAACACGAGACACAGGCCCGCAATGAACGCGATGAGGCTGCCTGCGTTGACGGCGGGCGAACTCTGGAGGGGCGGCAGATAATGCCGCAGAAGCTCTTGGAGTGTTTCGACCCAGACACGCTGTTCCATCGCCAAAGTCCTGCACGTTTGAAGGTCGTTGCTTGCGATACAGGATAGCGCGCCGAGGAGCATGACGCCAGCACGGGGGCCTCCCGGTCGAGGCGGAAGGGGTCCCGTGACAGTTTAGACGGCTCGCGACGCGGCGAAGTGGCGTGTGACATCGCCCGCGTCGGGGCTCGGATTGGGCTCCATTGTCCAGCTTCACGCGCTCGGCCCGGCGCGGAGGCGACGGGCCAGGAAGATGCTGCCGATCGTTGCACAGCCGGCTGCGACCAAGGTCAGCACGAGGCAGGGCATCCAGATGCCGCTGATTTCGCCGTCGTTCAGCAACGTCGCAAGGCCGAAGCCCTCGTTGCGGACCAGCGAGATAAAGCCGTCGTAGGACCAGCCATTGATGGTGAAGAGGCCGAGCGGCTGCATCCAGGCCGGCATGATGAAACGCGGAACCATGCTGCCGCCGATCGCGCTCATAGCGAGGATGGTGGTCGTTCCGATCGCGTCGAGGTGCTCGCCGGTCTTGCACACGGACGCCATCAGCATGCCGAAGCCGGTCGTTGCCAGGCATGTTGCGACGGTGAGCGCGAGCAATCCGCCGCTGATGGTCCAGATGTCCACGTCGAAGACTAGCCACGCGTACACGTACATGACGGTGCACTGCGCGAAGGCGAGCACGAAGGCGTAAAGCTGTTGCCCAACGAGCACGTGAGCCGGAGAGACCGGCGCGACGAGCATCCGCCGGATTCCCCCGCTGGAGAGCTCGTCGAGCAAACCCCGGGCGGCGCCCACGCAGGCGAACAGCAGAAATAACGGAACGACCCCTGCAAGAAACGTGTGTTTGGACGAGATTTGCGCGCGATCGATCGCGACGCCGACCTTCTCGACCTTGACGAGTACGCTTGGCTGCGTTGCCGCCTCACCGCCTGTCGGGCTGTCCCGGTCGAAGAGCTTGAAGGCCTTCTCAAAGAGCCGCCTGCCGGCCGCCATTTGGAGCATTCCGAGGATTGCGTCCGCCTCCATCGGCTGCGTTTCGTCATGAATGAGTTGTACGCCTTTGTGGCGTTCGCCGGCCAGCATGTCCGGAGCGCCGCCGAATCCCTCCGGAATCACAAGGGCGACGCGGTACTTGCCCTCCTTGCGAATCTGGCGCCGGGCGGATTCGACTGTGAGAAGCGGGCCATTCGGTTCCTCGTCTTCAGTTCGGATAACCGTGACGTTGCTCTCGGCGAGGGCGTCGATGAGCCTGCGCGATTCCTCGGAGTGGTCGAGGTCCACGACGGCCGCGCGGAAAGGCCTGCGAACGCCCGCCGGTCCCTCGAAGATCTTTGTGAAAACCGAGTACATGACAATGCCGGGCAGGAAGATCACGAGGAGGATCGCCGGCATGCGAGAGAGGATCCGCAGTTGCTTGCCGGCCAACACCAGGATAATCCGCAACGATCGCATTCGCTTCACTCTCGCAGGGCGCGTCCGGTCATTTCCAGGAAGACGGTTTCGAGATTCGGTTCGTGCAGAGCGATCGCCCTCAGTCTAATGCCGACGTCATCGGCAGCATGCACGGCTTGCAGCAGGGTGTGCTCGGTGTCGGCGACGTTCAGGTGGCCGATCTCGCCGTCGAGCGTCCAGGGGATGCCGCCGAGCTTGTCCGCGAGATGCGTGACGAGTTCGCACGTCAGCCCGTCGGCTTCAATCACGAGGTCTCGCTTCGCGTTCACGCGTTGGGTCAGTTCGGCAAGTGTGCCGGTCGCCAGGATCTTGCCGTGGTCGATGATCGCCGTGCGTTTACAGAGGCGTTGGGCTTCTTCCATGTAGTGCGTGGTGTAGAGAACGGCCCGGCCTTGGTCGGAGAGCCGCTCGATAATCTCGAAGATGTACGCCCGCGCGTGTGTGTCCACGCCGGCGGTAGGCTCATCCAGAAGGAGCAGCTCCGGCTGATGGAGCAACGCGGCGGCGATGTTGAGTCGCCGCTTCATTCCGCCGGAAAACGTAGAGACCAAGTCCGACGCCCGATCTGCCAAGCCGACGTCATGAAGCGTCTCGCTCACGCACTCGCGGAGCCCGCGGCCGTGCAGGTCGTATAGCCGTCCGATGAGCATGAGGTTTTCACGGGCGGTGAGTTTCTCGGTCAGGCTGAGTTCCTGCGGCACGAACCCGACCTTTCGTTTGTAGGCGGGCGACGAGGGCCTCGCGCAGCCGTTGATCAAGACTTCGCCGTCGTCGGGCGGCAAGAGCGTGGCGATGATGTTGATCGTCGTGCTCTTGCCCGCGCCGTTGGGCCCCAGTAGCCCAAAGATCTCACCGCCGTCGATGGAGAAGCTGACTCCGTCCACGGCCTGTACGTCGGCAAAACGCTTGTGGAGATTGGAAACCTGAAGTACCGGCAAGAGGCAGCTCCCGTCCGTGCGTCGCGTCCTCTGCGACAAGTCGCCCTATTGTACGTGGCGCTGCGGGATGTACCAGCCCGAAGCCCAACGTGGGTGCGAGAAAGGATTCTCGCACCAGGATGACCGCTTGCTCACGGGCGCGGCTCTGATCGTGGGCGCGGCTCTGATCGTGGGCGCGGCTCTGATCGTGGGCGCGGCTTTGGCTGGGGCGTCGGATCAATCGTTCTCCGGCGTCCCCCTCAAGCGAAAAGTCTGCTGGATCAGCGGCGCGGCGACCGAGAGCTGCTTCTGATTGTGGATGGACAAGACGAGGACGCCGCCGTCGGGATGGAGCTTGTGGGTCCTCTTGTCCCGGCGGTGCAGCTTGGCTTTCCGCGTCGTGCCGAGATTCAAGGAAATACTAACTGCCTTGCGTTTGAGTCGAATGGAACACACTTCGCGCGTGCCGTGGGAGTATGTCGTGACGGATTCGCTTTGCCGTTTCTTCGTCGCCCTCGGTGTCATACCGAAACACAGGCGATCGGCGGCCCGGTACAGTTCAGCCAGTCTTCGAGGAGCGCCGGGAGACCGAGACTCGGCCTGTCCGTCAGGCCGTGGGCGGTTGCGGCGATCCGGGGGATGCCGCGACCGCCGGGAATCGCCGGCCTTGAAGGCTCTCACGGTGGGCGATTTCTCGACGTCGACATCAGGCCATATCCGGGCAAGGCTCTCCTTGATCTGTGCAGGCTTCAGCTCTTCGTCCCCGACGGCATCTCGGATGCAGCCCAGCAACGTCGGCGGCGGATCGCGCATGAGTTGCGCCAGCGTCCTGCCGACGCGCCGATCGACAAACGCCTTGGCACTGGCGCTACTCAAGGCCCCCTTGGCAACTTCCTCGCGACTGAGTTGCCACATCTGTTCGGCGATCCGCGGAATGGGAAGACCGTTGTTGTCCTGCGGATCAAGCGACACTTCGAAGACGAGCTTGTCCGGCGCCAGACAAGTCTGCGTGCTGCGGTAGACACGCCAGCGGACGCCATTCGTGAGGACGCACCAGGTGACTCCAGCGTTGGCCGCGTAGCCGATCACCTGGGTCACCGCCTTGACATCAGTCAACGGATCGCTGAGCGCCTTGGCCTCCACGAACATGACAGGCTTGCCGTTTAGCTTTAGCGCGTAGTCCACGTACTTGCGATCGACGGTGGGGTATTCAAGCTCGACCTCTGCCGGATCGCGTGTGTCCCAACCCAGGGCTTCCAGGACTGGGTCGATGAATACGGCGCGCGTAGGCGTTTCCCGCAGGCGTTCACCGCGGAGTCGGACGAGCCTGGGTTGCAGTTGATGGAGTAGTTGGACGAAGTCTTGCATGCTGCATTCCTCCTCACGCTATCATCGCCCGACAACACCGCAGGCAAGCGGCGTCTGTCTTCGGGGCGTTCGCGGTCGGGTGTCAGATCAACCGCGGCAGCGCAACGCGCATGCACGCGGTCACGACGACCGGCCCGCGTCTGTAAAACCACGCCCGCCAAGCCCGTTCTTGCACGCCAACCATGCCCTTCGGGGCAACCGACACGGAGGGGCGATACGTTGAATCGGAGGTCTATCCGGGTCCCACCTGTCCCGGTGCGCTACTACGCCTTGACAATCTTGCTCTTGCCGGAACGGACGTTGACGGTCGCGTTCCGCGTGTCGACGACCAGCCTGCTGTTCTTCACGATCATGTCGTAATCGTAGGCGGTATGATCCGTGGAGATCAGGACCGCGTCGTAAGAGCGGAGCCTGGCAGGTGTGACCGGCACGGACTTCATCTTGAGATCGTGCTCACGTCCCTTGTGCGTTCTTGCAATGTGCGGGTCGTTGTAGTCCACCTTCGCGCCGCGTGCCTGGAGCAGCCCGATGAGCTCGATGCTCGGGCTCTCCCTCAGGTCGTCGATGTCCTTCTTGTATGCCAGCCCCAACACGAGGATCTTTGAATCTCGCAGCGGACGCCTCCGGTCGTTGAGCGCAGTGATCAGCCGGTTCACGACATACTCCGGCATCCGCGTGTTGATCTCGCCCGCCAACTCGATGAAACGGGTCGACTCGCCGTACTGCCTGGCCTTCCACGTGAGGTAGAAGGGATCGATCGGAATGCAGTGGCCTCCCAGGCCGGGGCCGGGATAGAACGCCGAGAAGCCGAAGGGTTTGGTCTTCGCGGCATCAATCACTTCCCAGACATTGATGCCCATCTTGTCGAACAGCATCTTGAGTTCGTTGACCATCGCGATGTTTACACAACGGTAGACGTTCTCGACGATCTTTGCGGCCTCGGCGACTTCGCAACTGTCGACCGGCACGACCTCACTGATCGCCCCGGAATACATGGCGACCGCGAGTCGCTTGCCGGCCGCCCCGTATCCGCCGACGACCTTGGGGATGGTGCCTGTGGTGAAGTCCTTCCGGCCCGGGTCCTCGCGTTCGGGGCTGTAGGCCAGGAAGAAGTCCTTCCCCGCCTTCAGGCCGCTGGTCTGCTCCAGGATGGGGCGAACGAGATCGCGCGTGGTTCCCGGGTAGGTCGTGGATTCGAGCACCACCAACTGGCCGCGCCGAAGGTGTTCGCCGATCGTGCGAGCCGTGGACTCGACATAGCTCATGTCCGGGTCGCGCGTCTTGGACAAGGGGGTCGGCACGCAAATGAGCAGCGCATCCGGCTTCTTCAATTCGCGGGGGTCGCAGGTGGCGCGAAAGCTGCCGGCTTTGAGAAGCTTGCGGATGATCGTGTTGGGAATGTGTTTGATGTAGCTCTTCCCGGCGTTGAGCTGACGGACTTTCGTCAGGTCCACATCAAAGCCCAGCGTCGGGAAACCGGCGGTACCGAATGTCTGGACCAGAGGCAGCCCGACATAGCCCATCCCCACGACGCCGATCAAAGCCTGCCTGTCGCGGAACCTCTTCTCCAGTTTTCGATCGTCCAACGCGCGTCTCCTTGAACGAGACAGGGCTACTGCCGGCTGTCCCCAATTCCGCTATTAGAGACAATCGTCCGATTCGAGGCAAGCCTCGTCGCCCGGTGGGCGCGGTGAGCGAGTTCGGCTCGGGCATGACCGGCGACTCTGCCGAAAATGAACACAGGGTCTTGCTGTCGTCCATTGTCGAGGAGCCGCGGACTTCACTCAGCGCGGCCGTTCCCGATTGGAAACACGCATGTTCGATCAACCTTGGGCCTGGGCCGGCGATATTCACCAACTGGTTGCTCCGCACTGGGCCGGGGTCATCGTGACGGTCATGTCGATCCTGTGCGGCGGACTGATCGGGATTGAACGAGAGCGGGCCCAAAAACCCGCCGGCATGAGGACGCTGATCCTGATCTGCCTGGGATCAGCGATCTTCACCCAGGCCTCGATCCTGATAGTCGGGGACACCTTCGCCGATCGGGGGCGCATCGCCGCGCAAGTCGTCACCGGGGTTGGTTTTCTGGGCGCCGGTGCGATCATCCGCGAACGCGGCCTCCTGGTCGGCATTACCACCGGCGCCGGCATCTGGGCGACCGCCGCCGTCGGCGTCGTACTGGGCACGGGCCACGTTGTCGCCGGCGTGTTCGTCGCGCTCTTGATCGTCGGCACCCTGGCCGCTGCCCGGCTCATTGACGCGATAATCAGCGGACCGTGCGAACACGTCACACTGCACCTGACCTTCAACCCTGTAGGCGGCAAAACAATCCTCCGAATCGAGGCCATCCTGACCGAGCACCAACACACTGGCGAACTCAGCCCGAGCGAGGCCCCGGACGGCCGGCAGACGGTTTCGATTCGCTACTGCCGGCGACACCGCGAGCACCGCAAGTTCCTCCTGCCTCTGCTCGCCCTCGATGATGTCGATCGCGTCGTGAAGGGCTGATAACGGCATGCACCGTGCGCGGC
This sequence comes from Planctomycetota bacterium, assembly GCA_043813895.1. GTDB lineage: Bacteria > Planctomycetota > Phycisphaerae > UBA1845 > UTPLA1 > CAZTAR01. The sequence continues at coordinate 4,971 of JBDRKQ010000024.1, read as the reverse complement.
GAGACTGATATCGACGCCTGTGCGAAAGTCTCCATTCCAGCATCCCGGCGCAGCGTCGGAGAAACTTTAGAAGAATGAGAGAAATTCGTCGTTTTCCGCTGCTGTCGGAAGGTATGAATCCGTCGATTTGTTCTGTGATCGGGGAGAGCTCATGCAGCAGGCAAGGCATTTGTGGGAGTACGAAGATGAGATCGCACGGGCACCCAGATCGGAGTTGGCCGCGGTTGCGACGCGTCGGCCGCATTGGCGCGGCCCTGGCCGCGGGCGGCGCGTTTGCAGTCCTGTCATATGAACCACGACCCGCTTCTCGTGAAGCCGATAACCCAGACAACGGCCATTCAAAGGCTACATCCTCGGCCGAGCGGCAGAGCGCCGTCACGGAGGACGGCGCTTCGCCGCGATTAAATGCCTACGTAGGCTCGGCCGACCGAGAGCAGATGTGGGGGCTTACCCAAACACGATCAAGCGTAGAGCCGCGGCCGGTCGACGGCATGCAGGCCGGGCGCCCGTCCAGCGGCGCGGCAAGGAATGTAGTTCCGGCAAGTCAGTGTGAGGCAATAACGACCGGGACAACTGCGGTTCCTCATTCGAGGGGACCGCCTTGATGGAAAGACCGGGGGGTCTTTGACGAGCAGCACTGGATCGCGGCGAAGGAGAGAGGCCGGAAGTGGGAAGGACGCAGCGGGCCACACGCAACGACACACGCCTCGCGGGGGAAAACAGCCCAGACAAAGCAGCGGAACAGCTCTCGCTTCCCAACGGCCAGAGCGTTCAGCGATTGTGTGTGGCATCGGCGTCCCGCCGGTGGCAGCGAAGAGGCAGAGTTCCATTACCCAACCCGCGAAGCGCCGGCGCCACAGGTAAGCGTGAGGTGCCATAGGTCGGCGGAATCGATCGGGCCGATCCTGTTCTTGCCGCCAACTGCCCCATCAGTTTACACTACCGGGCCGAGTTGTAACGGCGGACGGCATGTCGACCCCGCGCCGCAGGCCCGTGCGGATCAGCGTGCCTGCCGGGACGTGACACGCCGCTTTGGAAGGCATCACATGGTCATTCAGTTTCGCTGCACGCACTGCGGGCAACCGATCGAAGTCGACGATGATATGGCCGGCAAAGCCGTGACCTGTCCCTACTGCAGCAAGGTGGCCACGACGCCGGCCGAGACCGACATGAGCGTCCGCGCCGACGCTCCGCCCGCCGGGATGCCGGAAGCAGGCGGTTCGCTGCCCTACGCCCTTTCGCCGCCACCAAAGCCGAGCATCCTCCCGTGGCTTGCCCTCGGCTGTGTCGTGCTGTCCGTCCTGTTCGTTATCTATGCCGCCATCGCAGGCAAGTCCGTCACAGAAGGCCTCAACATGCAGCCGAAGACACAGGACGAGGCGGAAGTCCTGGGAAAGACCATCGAAGAGCGGGTGAGCGCCAAGCCCAGTCTCCGCGTCGCCAGCATCCTCGGCGTCTGCGCGATGCCCGTTCTGGGCGTGATTCTCGCAATCGTTGCGTTGGTCAAGCGAAGCAGGCCTCGCTGGCCCGCGATCACGGCCTTGTGCCTGCTGGGCCTCGCCATCGTGGGAGGCTGCGTCGCCGTCGTTATGCAGATGAGCGCCATGTCCGGCGCCGCCGGCGGCGGCTAGGCATCCGTCCCCCGCCCTTTCAAGGGCGGAGGACCCTTGCGGTTGGGCACTTGCCAAGTGCCACGCCTGTGGCACTCATAGCTGCTTTACCCGGCACTGTGGCGACGATGGCCAACACCGCGCGCGGCGCGGCCGGGGATCCGCTCGGCAGGAGGCGCAGGCGGCCGACGGGCGTGCGTGCGGCCGCGTCCGGTAACATGCCGACATTTCACAACCTCCGGCTCTGACGAAACCACCACGTGCGATAAACGGATCATCGCCTCACTCTTCCCAGGTGGCGTATTAACGGACGAGACGGGGAAGTCCAAACCAGCCTCGTTTGTCGCTTGTCGAACACACGCGAAATCGCTCCGCGTCCATTGACTTGCCTGCGGCAGAGTGGTAACTTCGCGCTTGTTAAGGGTCAACCTCTCTGATGCTCACGGCATCGACAAGGCGAACGACAAATGGCTATCTACGGCCCAGCAACGAAAGCAAAGCCAACCGAGATCGGTCGCAAGCGGCGTTTCTTTACAATCGAGCACGCCAACAAGACGCTCCCGTTCGTGAAGCGCGTCGTTGCCGATATCATCAAGCAGCACAGAAAGGTCGGCGCGATCGAGGAGAAGTGTCACATCCACCGTCCTTCGGTCTCCAGGGAAGAACACGAGAACCTCTGCGGCCAATACCGCGTCCAACTCGAGAAGCTCCGAGATCTGACCGACGAGCTTGCGGTCGTCGGGTGCAGCCTCAGGGACATGCGACGCGGCATTGTCGATTTTCCCAGCATGCACCGCGGTCGCCTCGTCGAGTTGTGCTGGCGTCTCGGCCAGGACTCGATCCAATTCTGGCACGAGGTGGGAGAGGGCTTTCAGAGCCGGCGGGAGATTGACAAGGAGTTCACGGCACAGGTTACCGCTTCGGATCCCGCCGTTTCCACGTTCGAGGCCATCGGCTGATAGCGGCCTTGCGGGACGAGCGGCACCGAGGGCAAGTGCCGCGCGTGATTGACGGACGAAGTTTGCAGGTCGGGGTGAGTTCTGCGACGGAGAGCCGGAATGACACCGCCGCCGGCGATTTCGCCAATTGCCGAGAAGTATCTTCGTCTCCATCTCTGCCCGGACGTCGGGCCCATTCGTTTTGCCAACCTGCTCCGCGAGTTCGGCGACATCGATTCGGTGTTGGATGCCGGTGAGGGGGCTCTCGCCCTTGTGGACCGCGTGGGCCGTAAGACCGCTGAAAACATCGCCCGGTTCCGCGATGAGGACCGCGCCGCCGCCGAGATCGAACTGGCCCGCAAACACGGCGTTCGGATACTCTGCCTCGCCGATGACGATTATCCGCCCGGGCTGCGGACGATTGCCGATCCGCCTGTGTGCATCTATGTCCGCGGCAGCCTCGAGCGAGAGGATGCGCTCGCGCTCGCCATCGTCGGCACCCGCCGATGTTCCCACTATGGGAGCGAACAGGGCGAACGCTTTGGAGCGCTGGCGGCCAACGCGGGCCTGACCGTCGTCTCGGGCATGGCACGCGGAATCGACACCTGCGCCCATCGCGGAGCCATGGCCGTTGGTGGGAGAACGATAGCCGTCCTCGGATGCGGGCTCTGCCATCTCTATCCCCCTGAATCCACCCAACTGGCCGAAGGTATCCTCGAACACGGTGCGATCATCAGCGCGCTGCCGATGGAGATCATGCCGGATGCCAAGAACTTTCCCCCGCGAAACCGAATCGTCGTGGGTCTGGCCCTCGGCGTGCTCGTTGTCGAGGCCCCTGCGCGGAGCGGGGCGCTCATCTCCGCCCGACTTGCCAACGAGTACAACCGTGAGGTCTTTGCCGTTCCGGGTCGGCTGGACTCGCCGAATTCGCAAGGGTGCCACACGCTGATCAAGACCGGCGCCGGCAAGCTCGTCACCTGTCTCCAGGATATCCTCGAAGAGCTTGGCGAAGCCGGTGCCGCGCTCATGGCACAAACGGACGCCGCCGACGGATCGCCTCAGCCGTCGCAGAGCCTTTTTCCCCCGCTCGACGAATCCGAGAAACGGGTCTACGAAGTGCTCGGTTCCGAACCGATGTCCGTCGAAGATGTTTGCGACGCGTCAGAACTGCCCCCGCAGCGTGTCGCCGCCGCCCTCACGACCCTGCAACTCAAGGGCGCCGTCCGCCGCACCGCCGTTGGCCGCGCAGGATCGGCCGGGTGGCATACTTTCACGCGACGAAGTCGTGGGTGAGCATGTTGAATACTGAGCGAACATGCCTACCCGTCCCGCTTACGCGGGTCGTGAAGGCATGGCACTCCACTTTCTCAAACATGGGTCAACGAGTTGACCCATGCCACCCTGCTTCAAATTTCACCGTAAAAAGTGAAATTTGCCGGTATTTGCCGGAATTTGTTTGCCGGTCGTGGCGAGCTTGTGTTTGTCATGCCCGTGTTGCTCTGAGTTTACAGCAGAAAAAGTGCAAACGCCCGCAAACGCCCGCAAAGTCTTTGGACCTCGGTGTCGTTTGTTTGGGCGAGCTTGCATCGCCGCTGTTAGTTAGTCTGGCTCAGCGCTTCGTGTTATTGGGCGAATTTTTCTGTTTGGGCGAGAAAGGGGACAGGTGGCGCCGAACGGCTCAGCCGGCAGAGAGTGGGGCGTCCGGCTCTTGGGCGTAGCGCTGCGGCAGGGCAGCGACGATCTTGGCTGTTTCGGCGCTGACGCGGACGACCTGGCCGACCAGGCGGACGATGTACTCGGGGTGGTCTGGGTTGTTGGGGTTCGAGCGGATGCCGGAGCGTTTGTCTTCCTTGACGCGGTACTGATCGATGACCCACTCGATCGCGCTGCGGTTGCCGAGGCGGTATTCGAAGACCTCCGGCGGGATGCCCGCCAGGCTGAGCGAGTCGTTTACCTCGATCGATCTTCTATCCTTGGCCAGTCGCATCTTCTCGACCACGTAGCTCAGCGGCTCGCCGGTGGTTTCAACCCACTCCAGCGGCCACGGTTCGAGCGATTCGTAGTCGATGTGGAGCTTCGCAAGCTGTTTACCCGCCTTCGCGAATGCCCGGAAGCCGGAGCTGGGGTTGGACTGTTCGTCTCCCGGTTCCAAGGGCGGCGCCAGCGGAATGCGCGGCAGCTCGCGCTTGAGGTTGTCGGCGAACTTCTCCCGATAGCCCGGGTGGTGCAGCACGCCGTATACGTAGTAGAAGATGTCCCACTTGCTGATCCTGCGATCGCCGTAGTGTTCGCGAAAGTGCTTCAACGCCCAGTCGGTGATATTCTCCCGCCGATTCGTGCCGTCTTCGTCGTAGATGTAGAACGGGAAGCACTGGCCGTTGCGCCCGCCCACGGCTTCGTTGGGGATCGCGTCGGTTATCTGG
>JBDRKQ010000023.1:0-2276 GCA_043813895.1 Planctomycetota bacterium | reverse complement strand
CCCGGATTATTCATGCTCGCCGGCTTTTTTACGACCTCCTTGCGGGTTAAGCTACGGTTACAGCACAACTTAGCCCAGAACAAGGAGGTCGTTGATGGTCGGACAGACTGTAGCTCAGCTTTGCTTTGGTTTCTTCTCCAGATTGCCGATCGTCGTCGAACCGAAAGAAGTCAGCCTCAGCAGCGACACCGGCATTCTACCCATCCGCCAGTTCGATAGCCAGATCGGATTCACCGATCGTTTCGTCGCCTGTCTGAAAGATCCGCGCGACCCGGATCTGACCCGCCACCGCTTCGCGGAGATGGTGCCCCAGCGGATCTACGGGATCCACGCCGGCTATGAAGACTGCAACGATCACGACACCCTACGGAGCGACCCGGTGTTCAAGCTGGTGGCCGGCCGAAAGCCACACGACGACGATTTGGCTAGCCAGCCCACCTTGTCTCGGTTCGAGAACGTCATCGACATCCCCTCCCTATGGAAACTCCATGACTTCTTCATCGATGATTTCATACGCTCTTTTGCCGAACCGCCTTCGCGCATCACCCTCGATCTCGACGCCACCGATGACGCCTGCCACGGCAATCAGCAACTGGCGTTGTTTCACGGCTTCTACAAGCAGTACCAATACCTCCCCCTGATCATCAGTTGCGACGAAACCCAGCAGATTCTCTGGGCGGCGTTGCGGCCCGGCACGATGCACGCCGCCAAGGGGGCGGACGATGATCTGGAATATATCGTCAACCGCCTGCGTCGGGCTTGGCCCGATGTGGAGATCCACGTCCGCGGCGACAGCGGCTTCGCCATGCCCTGGATGTTCGCGGTGTGTGAGCATTTGCGGCTGACCTACACCTTCGGTTTGGCTGCAAACGCGGTGCTCAAGAGAGCCACAGAAAGCTTCCTGCAAAGGGCGGTGGAGCAGTTCGAGCAAACCGGAGAACCGGCTCGATTGTTCGAGCCGATGCTCTACCGGGCGGGGACTTGGAAGAACGCGCGCCGGGTCATCGCCAAGGCAGAGTGCAATCGGGTGGGCACCAACCGCCGTTTCATCGTGACCAACCGTGACGGGGCCGTCGCTCTTCCCCAGGCCTGCTACGACCATTACGCTGCACGAGGCGAGAGCGAGAACCGTCACAAAGAACTCAAGAACGGTTTCTCCGGTGATCGGCTCAGTTGTCATCGCTTCGTCGCCAACTACTTCCGCTTACAGCTTCATGTCGCCGCCCTGAATCTCCTCATCCGCCTGCGGTCACTCGTAGCCGATCCACCAGCACTGCGCAGGTGGGACGAACTCGATCCCGCGTATCTGCGTGTTCCGGTTAGAGACTCCACCTTGCCGGTGGAAGCCTTGAGCGGTGGGGAACGTCGCCGCTACCAGAATCGCCGGCGGCAAAAGGATCCCCTGGGCCAGGGACAGATCGACACCTGGCGGATGATGCTCATCAAAGTGGCGGGGGAAGTTACTCAGTCGGCCCGACGTATTCTGATCACCATCCCCAGCTCATGGCCCCACCTATCCTGGTTCCGTCATGTCTGCCAACGGATCGCGCTGCTGCGCTGTAGTGCCCAAGCCCCGACATGACCCCGCAAAAACCCGGCTTCTCGATGGGGGAAAGGGGGACTTGTGCGCCCAGCCGGCAACCCCGGGGCACAACACGCCCGCGCGCCGCCGCGACAGGCGCGATTCAGGAGGTATGAATAATCCGGGCTAGCACGTCGTCGTGCAGACCAGGAACGACCACGGAACCCAAGCCGACCCGTGCGGCGGCGAGGGGCGTAGGCCAGTCGCGAGCCCTCTTCACCTGTGTGCGTTGACCAAGGAGACGACCGAGCCCGTCAACGTCAGGAGACCCAATCCGTGCCTCTGCTTGCCGGCACAACGACGCCGCGTGCGGCTGATGGGAAGAATCAGCCGTTGGGACGAGGCGATTACGGCTTGACGAACTTCAGGCCGCGCAGCCTCTCGGGGGCCTGACCGGCGCGATCGGCCAAACGGTTTACCTCGTTGCCCGTTCCCCGACTGATCCTCTCCCGGACCGGCCGCGCGTTGTTAACGGGCTTACGCTCAGCTCACGCATGCCAAAGCCAAGTCGGCATCGTCGCGGATTCGTTTAGAACTGCGCCTGTTGAACGCTTCGGCGGTGCGCAGTATGGATGAGGGATTCGAGGAGGCGCTGATGGTTCATCGGCTGGGCCTGTTCAAGGAGTTGCGCTGGTCGTTCAAGACGACGGACTACATCGAGACCCTGAATTCTCTGGTGGCCCAGCGGACGGAC
>JBDRKQ010000022.1:0-19931 GCA_043813895.1 Planctomycetota bacterium | reverse complement strand
ATCTTCGCCAGCAGTCTCGCGAAGATGCTGAAGGACAAGGGGCTGACGGTCGCGCCGATCAAGCTCGAAGGCTATTTGAACCTCGACTCCGGCACGCTCAATCCCTACCGCCACGGCGAGGTGTTCGTCCTCGACGACGGGATGGAGTGCGACATGGATCTCGGCACGTATGAGAGAATGCTCGACCAGGACCTCACGCGTCAGAACTTCACCACGAGCGGCCAGATCTTCACGGTCGTCCTGGAGAAAGAGCGGCAGGGCGGATACCTCGGTCGCGACGTACAGATGATCCCGCATGTCACCGGCGAGGTGAAGGCGAAGCTCCGCACGTTGGCGGCCGAAGCGGACGCGGACGTGGTGTTCATCGAGATCGGCGGCACGGCGGGCGACGTCGAGAACGCCTACTACATCGAGGCGGTACGGCAACTGGCCTTCGAGGAGGGACAGCACAGCGCGTGCTTCGTGGCGCTGACGTATGTGTTGGAGCCCGCCAGCCTGGGCGAGCAGAAGTCCAAGGCCGCCCAACTCGGGATCAAGGAGTTGATCGAGCGAGGCATTCAGCCGCACATCCTCGCATGTCGTGCGCAATCCCCCGTGACGCAGAAGGTCCGCGAGAAGCTCGCGTTGTACTCGAACGTGCCGTACGAGCGGGTGTTCAGCATGCACGATTGCGAGTCGATCTACTACATACCGGAGATGGCCCGCGCGGCCGGGCTGGATGAGGCAGTCGTCGATATCCTCCAACTGCGAGATCGCCTGGCCCCCGAGGCCGAAGCGAAGGCGTGGGAGGTTTGGGATGCGCATCTGTCCGCCTTTCGGAAAGCCAGGGAGACCATTACGATCGGCATTGTGGGCAAGTACACCTCCGTCCGCGACAGTTACGCATCGGTCATCAAGGCGTTGGAGCACAGCGGGACGAAGTGCGGCATTCGCGTGGACATCGACTGGATCGAGTCGGGCGACCTGGAGCACGGCGGCGTAGCGAAGCGGCTGCGCGGCCTCCACGGCATCATCGTGCCTGGCGGGTTCGGTACGCGCGGCACGGAGGGCAAGATCGCCTGCGTCCGGCACGCTCGAACGACCGGCCTGCCGTATCTGGGCATGTGCCTGGGATTCCAGGTGGCGGTGATCGAATTCGCACGCAACGTCTGCGGTCTTGTCGGGGCGAACTCGACGGAGTTCGAGCCGGAGTGCCGCGAGCCTGTCATCGACATCCTGCCGGAACAGAAGCAGATCGAGGGGCTTGGCGGCAACATGCGACTGGGCGGCCGAGACGTCGTGCTGAAAGCCGGCTCCCTCGCCACGCGGCTCTACAGCGGCAGTCCGGAGATCCGCCTGCGATTCCGCCACCGGTATGAGGTCGATCCGAAGTATATCGACCGCCTGGAACAGGGGGGGCTCGTCTTCAGCGGCAAGGCGCCGGACTTTCCCATCATGCAAGTGCTGGAACTGCCGCCGGACGTTCACCCGTATTTCATCGCCACTCAGGCGCATCCTGAACTGACGAGTCGGCCCCTACGACCCGACCCCTTCTTCCTGGGGCTCGTCCGGGCGGCGATCATGAGGAAGAACCACTCCGGGCAGGCGTCGGAGGCACTGGCACGGTGATGCGAGCGACGGCTTGCGGCGGTGCGGTGCGTCCCGGCCGATGGCCTGGCGTCCCCGCGTGTTGCCGTCTATGATGCTGGCATCGCATGTAACACGCGATAGGGAAGGGATGATGCCCACCGAAACCTATCTTGAGCGCCCAAAGGAGCCGCGTCCATGAACATTACAATCACCTACTGCGGGGACTGAAACTACCTTCCAAGAGCCGCCAGTTTGGCGGAGCAAATCAAGGCCAAAACCGGTGTAGAGCCCAAGCTGATTCGGGGCGGCGGCGGGGTCTTCGACATCGTGGCCGACGGCAAAGGGGTCTTCAGCAAGCATCAAATGGGCCGATTTCCCGAGCTGAGTGAGATCATCGACGGGCTGACGCCGGGTTGACCAACGCTGGCGGCGCGCGCGTCTGCCACCGGCAGCATTGTGCCACTGGCAGCTTGCAGCCAGTGCGATCTCGTACACGAGTCCACACGAGTCACCATCGGGCAAGCCGCCAGCGCCACAGTTATGTGACTAGCTGGCAATCCGCAGGCGAAGGCTCCAACGGGAGCGGCTTCGCGCCACAAGGGTTCCGAGAAAACGTCACCAGCCGATGAACCGCGGAAACCTGGCGGTCAGGTCCGCGGCGCGAGGGCGATCTGCCGCCGGGCGGAGTTTCAGTCTCGGCGACGTCTGACCGAAGGAGTAACCGGTCTTGGCACGTGCGAGAGTGCCGCGCGTGCATCGCGCAGCGTCATGCGAAGCGGATTACCGGACAGGAGCAGGTCGGCATGGATGTGAAGTTCATTAACCCGTTTGTCGGCTCGATCACCAACGTGTTCGAGACGATGTTGAAGACAAACGTAGTTCTCGGCCGGCCCATGCTGAAGAAGGCGGATCTCGTCACCGCGGAAGTATCCGGCATCATTGGGCTTTCGGGCGATGTGCAAGGATCCGTCGTCCTGAGTTTTCCGGGTAACGTGGCCGGCAAGATTGCCTCCAAGTTCGCCGGTGTCGAGATGACGGTGAATTCCGAGGACTTCGCGGATGCAATCGGCGAGTTGGCGAACATGGTCGCCGGAAACGCGAAGAAGGACTTCGCCGGCTACGACGTGAGCATCTCGCTGCCAAGCGTGATCATCGGCCCCGGACACACCGTTTCGCAATCCAAGGCCTCACCCTTCCTCGTCATCCCCTGTCAGACGGAGATGGGTAGCTTTAACGTGGAAGTCGCCTTGAACGCAGACAAGAAGCGTGCGCCGCAGACACCCAAGACTGTTGCAGGAGCCGTCTGATGAAGATTCTGCTCGTAGATGATTCGCGAACAATTCGGAACATCCAGAAAAACTCGCTGAAGACGTTGGGCTACGATGATATTGCCGAAGCAGCCGACGGACTGGAAGCACTGTCCGCAATTGCTCAGGCGAGGCCCGACCTGATGCTGGTTGACTGGAACATGCCCAACATGGACGGCATCACGCTGGTGAAGAAGGTCCGAGAAACAGACAAGAGCCTGCCCATGATCATGGTGACGACCGAGGCGGAGAAGTCGCGGGTCCTCGAAGCCGTGAAGGCGGGCGTGAACAACTACGTCGTCAAGCCGTTCACGGCTGAAACGCTCGGCGAGAAGATCAGTCAGACAATGGGCAAGGTCGGCGCCGGCGCCTGATCTCCGGTCTGCCTTTCTCCGCAAGAGACGCGATTCTGCATCCAACGCGCCGAGTCTGGAGATTGCCGACGAATCCACGCGCCCAGAACCTGCAACGCCGGATTCCTGACAGTACGGCGCAAGGGAAGCGGCGACCTCACCCAAGAGCCCCCGGCCTTGGCCGGGAGGTGCGCCCCGCATCTCGCAGACTAGCCACCGACCAAGGTCGTGGGCTCCTTCGAGCATCCCTGCATGCAGCTTTCATGGCTCTGTTGTCGGTGTGATGTAGTCCGATAAGCGCGTGTGCAGCGTGAGCCGCAGCGGGCGAAATGCGAACTCGCCACGCGATTCGTTTCCCATCGCCAAGCCGTGCGTGTTCCAGACCGATACATACGGGACGGCGGGTTTCGACTTGTGTCGCGGGAGACGCACCGATGTGGGTTCTGACGACGTTCTTCGCTCTCAGCACATTGGCTCTGGGATGGCTGTGCGCTGTGTACTTTGTCGTGATGCGATTCGTCGGCGTTCTCCGGCGACGTTCAACGGCGCCCGTGCCCGACGTGCTGCCGGCGCTTTCGATCGTGGTGCCGTGTTATAACGAGGCCGACCTCATCGTCGAGAAACTGAATAACCTCCTGGCGTGCGACTACCCGGCGGAGAAACTCGAAATCGTGTTTGTGGACGGCGGGAGCACCGATGCAACGGCGCAACGCCTGTCAGCCAGAATCCCCCTGGGGCAGGGGATACGCATCTCGCACTCTCCCCGAAAAGGCAAAATCAACCAACTCAATCACGTGTTGCCGACGCTCGACGGAGAGTACGTCGTGGTGACGGACGTCGACGGACGTATGCGGCCGGACACGCTGAAGCAACTCGCGGCGGAGTTCGCCGCGGACCCGAAGATCGGCGTGGTCGGCGCGTACAGCTATGCGTCGAAAGCGATCTGGCAAGACAAGTGCTTCTGGGATTCGCAGAACCGCGGCCGCCTGATGGAGTCAGACGCCCACAGCAGTTCCATCGTGATTGCCACTTGTTACGCGTTTCGTCGGGAGATGCTGAGCGAGTTCCCGGATGACGTGGTCGCGGACGACGTTCATGTCGGCTTTCTGGGCAACAGCCTGGGCTATCGCGTGGTTTACTCCCGCCAGGCGATTGTGGAGGAGTTGCGGGGACCCGATGACGTGTCGGAGTTCCTCTCGCACAAGTTCCGGAAGAACAACGCCTTCCTCCGCGAGTCGCTGCGATTCCTGTACCGTCTTCCGGAGATGAGCGGCTTCTGCAAACTGATGACGCTGACCCGGATCGGCCAGCAACTTCTGCTGCCGTGGGCCGTGGGCTTATGGTCGCTGATCGCCCTGACGCTGCTGACGCTGGGGCGGCTGGACTTGCTCGTCGTCGCGGTCGCGTCGCTGGCCGTATCGATCCTGGTCGCGAGTCAGGCGTTTCGCTCGGTGGATCTGCCGCCCGGCACGGCGAGCCGGTACGGCGTGGTCCGGCAGGGGATCGTGTTCCTCGACACACTCTTCGTGTTGTTCGCCGCGGCGTTGAGTTATCCGTTCTTCCGCCAGAACAGCTCGTATTCGCGTCTCCGCGGTTCCACCCGTCAAAGGGTCGAGCCGGAAACGCAAAGGGCGGGCTCTCCGGCTGGCGCGGGGGCGTAACCTCCCGTCTGAACAACGGCGTTCTGGATCGAGGGACACGGACCTCGGAGCGTCGACCTTCCCGTGGAACATCCGATAACAAACCCACTGATTGAGTTCACGGGGTGACGGGGGCGACGCGTGCGGATGTGCCAATAATACGCAAGCCGAGGCTCGGCACGGTGCCGATAAACCCCTACGGGTTCACTCTCGCCGACGTGATCCGGGGAGTTTCAGAGTGCGAATCGCGTTGCTATCCCCTCCATACAAAAGGGATTACATGCGCAACGCGCGTTGCGACTTTGTATCCCTCTCCTCGACGCAGTGGTACCCGCTTTGGCTGGGTTACGCCGGCGCGTGGCTGGAGCACTGCGGGCACGAAATCCGCCTGATCGACGCGCCGTCGCGGCATCTCGATCACGACGCGACGGAGGACCTGCTCCGGGCCTGGCGGCCGGACATGCTCGTGACCTACACGGGGCAGCAGAGCCGCCGGAACGACGTGGCGTTTGCGGATGGGATGACGGAAAAGCTGGGTTGCATCGGGGTTCTGGTCGGCCCGTTCTACTCGGCGTTTCCGGAAGATACGTTGAAGCAGACCGAGGCGGTGCAGTACGGCATCGAAGGCGAGTTCGAACATCCCCTGGCGGAACTCGCAGACGGCAAACCGCAGGCCGACGTCAAGAACCTGCTCTATCGCGATGGCGATCGGATCGTGAGGAATGAGCCTCGTCCTTATCTCACGGGCGAGGAACTGGACGCGATCCCGTTCGTATCTCGGTTCTTCAAAGAGCACCTCGACATTCGCGACTACAAGACGATCTCCGAGTTTTACCCGTTCATGGATCTGATGACGGGCCGCGGCTGCTGTTGGGGGCAATGTACGTTTTGTCTGTGGGTTCACACGTTTATCAAGGGCTTCACGTACAACACGCGCAGCGTCGAGAACGTGATGGAGGAGTTTGCCTACATCGACCGCGAGATGCCGGACGTTCGCTCGGTGATGATCCAGGACGACACGCTCACGGACGAGCGGGCACTGGAGTTCTCGGCGAGGAAGATCAAACGCGGGCTAGAGATTCCCTGGTCGTGCTATGCACGGTGCAACCTCAGCTACGAGACGATGCGCGTGATGAAGCAGGCGAATTGCCGGGTGGTCCACGTGGGGTATGAGACGGCCGACCGGGACATACTTCGCCGGATCAAGAAGGGCGTTTCGCACAAGAAGATGAACGAGTTCACCTTGAATGCGAAACGCGCAGGCCTTCGCATTCACGGTGACTTCGTGATCGGCTTTCCCGGCGAGACGCGGGAGACGACCCTGAAGACGATCCGTTGGGCGAAGAAGCTCAACCCACACACGGCCCAGTTTCAACTGGCGAACATCCTGGAAGGCACGCCGCTGCACAAGCTGCTCGATGAGAACGGCTGGCTGACGCCGAACGGTGAGCCGGACTACCCGGATTTCTCGAACGACGAGATTCGGCAAATGGCGAAGCAGGCGTACCGGAGTTTCTACCTTTCGCCGCAATACGCGTTGAAGTGCCTGCGCCACCCTCACGAGCATCTTCTGGGTCGGCTGAAGACGGTTTCAGTGGCGATCCCGGCGATGTTCTGGCGTCGCTGGTGAGGAGATCCGAGCCCCAAGCGCCAGCGCGGGGTCATCGCGGGCAGATCGTAGGTCTTCGGACCCGCTCGCTTGCGCTCGGGGCTCGGATCGTGTCGCCGCGTTTGAAGAAGGAATAGTGAGATGCCCTCTGCGATAATGCCTGACGAGTTGATCGGCAGCCTGATCGAGGAACGGGCGGCTTCGGCGACGTTGTCCGAGCAGCACGTGCATGAGGAGTTTCTGCGGCGGGAGCAGTATCGCATCGTCTCCGGGGAGGAGGATTACACGAGCAGCTCGGTGGACGTGACGGTGCTCCTGCCGGCATACGATGAAGAGGAGGCCGTGGAGAAGGTAATCGACGACTGCCGCCGCGCGATGGAGGAAACAGAGTACACCTATGAGATTCTCCTCGTGGACGATTGCTCGACGGATGCAACGCTGAGCCTGGCTGAAGCGCGTGGCGTTCGATGTGTGCAGCGCGAGAGGAACGGCGGAAGCGGGGCCGCCCGCAAGACGGGCATCCTCGAAGCCCGCGGGCGTGTGATTGTCATGTTGGACGTGGACGGCTCCTACAACGCCGCGGACATTCCGAAGCTCCTGTCGGAGTTTCCCAAGTTCGACCAGGTAAACGGCGCCCGGACGTCGGAGGAGGGGACCGCCCGCATCCTCCGTGTGCCGGCGAAGTGGCTGATTCGCAAGCTGGCGTGCTACCTGTCCAAGGAGCGTATTCCGGATTTGAACACGGGCCTCAAGGCGTTCAAACGCGATCTCATGCTGACCTATCTGTGGGTGATTCCGGACGGGTTTTCCTGTGTCACAACGATGACACTCGCGTTCCTGTGCAACGGGCACCGCGTGAAGTACGTCCCGACGAAGTACTTCCCGCGGATCGGGAAATCGAAGTTCCACATGGTCGGCGATACGGCGCGGTACTTCATGACCGTGCTGCGGATGATCTTGTTCTTCCGGCCAATGCGGGTGTTCCTGCCGCTTGCGATGCTGCTGGGTACGGCGGGCGTGGTCAAGTCGGCGCTTGATCGGATCTTCGTGGGGCACATGCAGTTCTCCGACGTGGCGCTTCTGACCGCGGCAGCAACGCTGCTTATGATCGGGATCATGGCGGAGTTCTCGCTGGGCGTGATCAAGTCGATCAAAGGCCAAATCGCGAACCTTCGCGTCGATCTTCTCCGGGAGCTTCATAAGCGGACGGTCTGAAACGCGTCGTCCCGTGTGGGCATAATCAGAGCCCCGACCGTAAGGGAGGGGTCGGCGTTCGTCGGGAAGGCCTTTGTATTGGTGAGCTGACCGCTTGCTCACGCGCGCGGCTCTGAACTGAACCAGAACCGTCTATAAGCTGTCGGCCGGTTGGCAGTCGGCACCGGCCGTCGAGAAACTGGTGGGAAGTCGTGATCGAACATGCCGCGGTCGAAACCGCCGAAGAGAATCGTGCACCCCCAACGGGGGCCAAGCCCTCACGTCCCGCGCAAGCGGGGCGGGTAGGCATGTTCGCAGGGGATTCGACATGCTTACCCGCGACCTCGTCGCGTGAAAGCATGGCACCCGCCGCGCGTGAAAGCACGGGACCCGCCGTCTGTGAGAGCACGGCGCGCGGCGAGCCTGTTGTCGTCAAGCGTGCGCTCCTGATTGTGCCGCCGACGGGCGTGTACGTCCGCGAGGATCGATGCCAGTCGTCCGTGGATGACTTCGCCGTGAGCTTCGCGCGGCCGCCGATGGACTTGCTGACAGCGGCGGCGTACCTGGAGGCGGCGGGTGTTGAGGTCGCGGTCCGCGACTATGCGATGTCAGGCGATACGTGGGAGCACTTCAGGAAGGATCTCGCCGAACTCGAGCCGGAACTGCTGCTCATCAGCGCGACGACATCGACGCTGCGAGATGATCTGAAAGCGTGTGTGATCGCGAAGGAAACGCGGCCTCGGATTGTCACCTGCCTGCGGGGTGTTCACTTCCGGGATCGCGAGGCGCTGATGTCCTGTCCACAGTTAGACGCGGTCCTCCGGCATGAAGATGCCGCACCGGTCGCGGACATGGCGGCGGGCATGCGTTTGAGTGACATTCGGGGCATCACATACCGCCGAGGCGGCGGCGCGCTCCGCACGCCGGACCGTGAGTTCGTGCGCGACCTCGACAACGTGCCGATGCCAGCCCTGCATCTAATCGACAACCGTCGATACGTCCGGCCGGACAACGGGCGTCCGTGCGCGCACATCGAGACGGGCCGCGGTTGTCCGGGCCAGTGTTTTTATTGCCTGGTTCCACCCATTCACGGTCGCCGGATTCGCACGAAGTCGCCGCAGCGCGTTGTGGACGAGGTCGAGCGCTGGGTCCGGCACTCTGGCATTCGGGACTTCCACTTCAAGTCGGACACGTTCACGTGGCACAAGCGATGGGTGCTGGCCGTCTGCCGGGAGATTCTGGACCGCGGTCTGAAGATCGAGTGGTTCTGCAACAGCCGCGTGGACACGCTGGATGAGGAGCGGCTCATCGCGATGAAGGCGGCGGGCTGTTTTGCCGTCGGCCTCGGCATCGAATCGGGCAGCCAGGAGATACTTGACCGAATCGGCAAGGGCATCACGCTGGAACAGTCCCGCAAGGCCGTGGCGATGTGCCGACAGCACGGCATGCTGGCCTACACGTATTTCATGATTGGCTTCCCCTGGGACACACACGAGACCGTCCGGCAAACGATTGACTTCGCCTGCAAGCTGGGCGGCGACTTCGCGGACATCTTCATCGCGTACCCGTTCGACGGGACGAAGTTTGCGAAGATCGCGGGCGAAGAGGGCCTGCTGCTTCGGGAGCATGGCGAGGGCGCGTACGCGGCGGCAACAGTGCGAACGCACGCGCTGTCCGCCGACGAGCTACGGGCATACCGGCGGCGCGGCATGTTGCGGTTTTATCTTCGGCCGGGCTACATCGCTCGCCGTCTCGTAAGGGCAAAGCACCCCAGGATTATGTGGAACTACGCCGCCTGCGGCATGAAGCTGCTGCGAAACATGCTTCGAAGAGGATCATCAGATGCGGCTTCGCGTTGCGCTGGTTGACTTGGAAGAAGACCGCCACGGTTGCAACAACAAGGACCAGACCGGTACGTACGGGTCCGTCATGGACTCGGACGGGCTGGCGGGTCGCGTGTTCAACTTCCTCAAGAAGCGACTCGTGCGGCTGCCGGTCCTCTCGTTTGCATACGTCGCGGCAATCCTCCGCCGGCGCGGCCACGAAGTGACGATTCACAGTGCCTTGCCTGAGCACGCAGACATCGTCCTCATCGCCACGAGCATCATCGGTTATGAACAGGAGATTGCGTTCGCCAGAGAGGTCAAGCGCCATTTGGGCTGCACGGTGGGCTTTACGGGGGCGTTTGCAGGGGCCAGACCGGAGTTGTTCCTGGAGGGGGGGGACTTCGTGATCGACGGCGAACCGGACGCGTGGGCATTGGCACTGGACGACACCGCAACCCATTCAGGCGTGATCCAGGTCGAGCCGGTATGTGACCTGGACGCACTGCCCTTTCCGGATTGGAACGGCTTCCCGATTCAGAAGTACGGCTATCGACCTCTGCTCAAGCGACGTCCTTTTCTGCCCATGCAGACGAGCCGCGGTTGCCCGTTCGCATGTCCGTATTGCCAGTATCTTCCAATTCAAGGCACGCGGTGGCGAAGCAGGAACCCAACCAACGTCCTGGACGAAATCGAATACCTCATCCGGGACTTCGGCGTTCGGAGCATCCTGTTCCGCGACATTGTCTTCTCGTTGGACATGAAGCGGGCGAAGCGGATTGCGGAGGGCATGCTCAATCGCGGTCTGCGCGTTGCCTGGGGTTGCGAGACCCGTGTGGACTGCCTGAGCCGCGAGTTGGTCGGACTCATGCGCCGCGCAGGCTTGCGATTCATCAATCTCGGGATTGAGACGCCGGATGCCGAGACCCTCGAACGCCACGGCCGCAAGCCGCTCGAGCAAACGCACTTGGAGGACATCGTCAGATTCGCCGAGGGCGAGGGCGTGCTGGTGAACGCCTTCTACCTGATGGGCTTCCCCGAAGACACGGAAGAGCGCGTCCGCCGGACGATCGACTATGCCTGCTGCCTCGACACGAGTCTGGCCCAGTTCGGCGTCGTGACGCCCTATCCCGGCACGCCGTTCCACGACGAGGTGCGCGCGGCGGGCCGGCTGCTCGGGCGCGATTGGCGCGAGTACACGACGTACAATCCCGTCATGAAGCTCGACCACCTGGCGAGCGGCGACATCCTGCGACTCAAGCGCGAGGCATACAATCGGTTCTTTCTTCGCCCTCGCTGGATGCTGCGGCGAGGGCTTGGGCTGCTGACATGACGCTGTCAAAGTTGTTGGAGCTTTTTAGTAGCGGCCGACGCCCCTGTCGGCCGCGCCATGTAGCGTCGGCCCCCCGTGGCCGACGCGATAGTGGAGAAATGCCGGGTGCCATGCTTTCACGCGATGCAGTCGCAGGTAAGCATGTTGATTCGCGGGAGCGCACGCCTACCCGCCCCACGAATCCGAGCCCCAAGCGCGAGCGCGGGGTTTTCGAGAACAGGTCATGTGACTTCGGGACCCACTCGCTTGCGCTCGGGGCTCGGATAGGCACGCCTACCTGCCATGCTCTCGCATGGCGTGAAGGCGTGGCACCCAACGGGAGCGCAGCGCCCAATGGGGACGCGGCATGCCTGAGGCGGCTTGTGTGCACGATCGGTTTGCTCCTGTTGATCCTGGCGACCTATCGGGCCTTGCCGGAGATCGGCTTTCAGGCGGGGGAGAACATCTACTTCCTCTCCGCGGCGAACTATGTGCTGGACCATCCGGCGTACGCGTTCATCGTGGACGCGAATGGATACGACAACTCGGGCGATCGCGGACACTTCTTCCCGCTGTTCATCTACTTCATGTGCCTGTTGCGACTCCTGTTCCATGACAGCCACTCGGCGTTGGGAATCACGGTGCTCGTGCTGCACGTCTGCAACGCGGCGGTCGTCGGCATCCTGGCACGTCGGCTGTTCGGATCGTACTTCGCTGGTTGGTGTGCCGCGGCGCTTTACGCGGTGAACTACTGGCTATGCGGCACGCTCATCAACCACGCGTTCTACCTGTACGCCGCACCGGCCGGGCTGTCGGCCAACCTGGGACTCCTGCTGATACTCACGTGTCGAAATCGCCGCCTGCCTGTCGCCATCGGCGCGACTGTCCTGCTCGCTGTCGGGCTGCTGTTCGTCGAGTACCCGGTCGGATACTTCGGCGTCTACATTGCCGCTTGGTGGTTTACGGCGCGGCGGCGCGGTTGGCGGGACGCGGCACGGATTGGGGTACCGCTTGCGTTGCTGCTGTTGGCACTCGTTGCGTGCCGGCTTGTTCTTCAGCCATACGTGTCCGCGTTCTACGGCGAAGTCTTCACCCACCTCAGGTTGCCGCCGTTGGGTCAACGGTTCCTGGGCTCTCTCGCGCAACACGGCGTCGCCCTCCTCGCCATCGCCGTTGCCTTCTCACTGCTTGTTGTTCTCGCGCAGCGTTCTCGGGATACACAGTTGGTGCGCGGCATGCTGCTGGCAGGGACTTTGCTTTTGTTCGCGTGGCTGCCGGTCGCACTGATTGGCAACTCGCCTGACGGCGGGATGTTTCCGTTGCGATATCGCTACGCGTATTTCAGTCTGGCATGCGTGACGGCCGGCGGGGGGCTTTTGTCGCTGTATCGTGCGGCGGCAATCCGGGAGCGGCGGCTCGTCGCGGCGGCCCTGCTACTGGGGCTGGTGTGCTTCCTCGGGTGGAATCTCCGGCGAATCGAAAACGCGATCTATCACGCCTATGCCGATCGCAGGTTCGAGAGAAACGCGATTCCGCAGATCCTCTCTGAGCTGAACGGAAACGATCGATACCACGTCCTCATCGCCAACGGTGACGACCGCCGGCCGGGCCTTTCGATGCCGCTGGCGTTCCTGCTCGGCACAAAGCTCTCCGTAGACGGGCGGCTCTCGAGCGATATCTACCGCGAATGGCGCCGCGGGATGCACACAGACTACGGCCGCTGCACGACCGACCACGAATACACCTACACGGACGGGCGGGGGCGAACGCTACGAACCTATGGCAGTGCCGCGTCGCTCCAGCGGGCGATAGTGCGAGACGCGACGATCCGGCCGGAGGATGTGTACGTCTTTCTCGTCAAGGATGCGAAACGAGGCGTAATCGAGAGAGTGCCTATGGAGCGGTTCGCGAGGCTGCCGGGCCGGCAAACTGTCGCGTTGGACGGCCACGATTCCCAAACTCCGCAGTAAAGCCATGTCCGTTACGACCATCGCGATTACTGGTGCAACAGGATTCGTTGGACGGTCCCTGTGCCGGGCGATCGAGGCTCGCGGCATGGGACTTCGGCGACTCTCGACGCGCGCGGGGGCAGGCCTGCACACCGTTAACTACGAAGACGTCGATTCGCTGATGCGGGCGTTGGAAGGCGTGGACGTTGTCTGCCACGTTGCCGGAAGGATCAACGGCTCGACCGCGGAACTGGTGGCGGCAAACCTGGCGAGCACGGAGGCGATGATCCAGGCAGCCGGCGCCGTGGGGCTGAAGCGATTCGTGTTCGTAAGCTCGGTGGCGGCCGCAATGGGAAAAGGGGCGTACGGGCGAATCAAGAAGCAGGCGGAGGACCTGCTGCTAAATTCGGACCTGCCGAGCGTGATCCTCCGTCCGACGCTGATCTACGGACCCGGCGACGACAAGAACGTGGCGACGATGGCTCGAACTGTCCGCCTCAGCCCTGTCGTGCCGGTCCTCGGCGGCGGGGGCTTCAAGGTTCAACCGGTGCATGTCGATGATGTCGTCTCGGTCCTGATTCAGAGTTTCGAGAAGCCCCTGCCGGAGTCGATCTACAACGTATGCGGTCCCGAGCAGATCAGCCTGCGGGAGATGCTGGTGCTGATCGCCGGGGCCATGCGGCGCAGGCGGCTATTCGTACCGATCCCGCTAGGGCCGGTGCAGAAAGCGCTGCTCATGTATCAGAAGGTGTGCCCGCGAACCCGGCTTCCTGTCAAGCAGGTGGCGGAATTGGACCAGCACGAGGCATTCGACATATCAGCGACGCGGCGGGACTTCGATTTCGATCCGATCCCGTTCGCCGAAGGCATCGCCCGGACAGCGGCAGCGGAGAGGTGGTGACATATGTGTGGCATCGTCGGCGTCCGCACATTCAAGCCTCGCGGCGCGGCTGAGCTGACCGGCTGGATCGACCGGCAGCTTTCCTTGATCGAGCATCGCGGCCGGGATGAGGTCGGCTCACACGTGGAAGGCGGCGTGGGACTCGGCATCACGCGGCTCAGCGTCATCGACCTGGATAGCGGGTCGCAGCCCATTAGCAGCCCGGACGGACGATACGTAATTGTCTACAACGGCGAGGTCTACAACTACGCCGAGTTGCGAAGCGATCTCGCCGCTCGCGGTTATCCCTTCCGGACCAACAGCGACACGGAGGTCGTGCTCGCCGCGTATGCCATGGACGGGGCCGAATCTTTGAATCGCTTGAACGGCATGTTCGCCTTTGCCATCCATGATCGCGACACAGATGAGTTGATCCTCATCCGCGATCGCTTCGGGATCAAACCGCTGTTCTACTATGCGGACGCCGATCTCGTGTGCTTTTCGTCCGAGCTCAAAGCGATCCTCTGTGTCCCAGGTGTTCGGCGCGCCATCGATCCCGAGGCGTTGACCGTCTTTCTAAGTCACAACTATCTGCCCCCCCCGCTGACGCTGATGCAGGGTGTTCGACAACTCCCGCCGGGGCACGCGCTCCGCGTCAAGCGCGACGGCCGCGTCACGCTCGAACAGTGGCACCGATGGACGCCGGAGCCGCAGGAACATCTCTCGACGAATGAACTGGATGAGCGATTTGGGTTGCTGTTCGAGCGAGCCGTGACGCGGCAGCTTGTGAGTGACGTGCCGCTGGGGGCGTTTCTATCCGGCGGGCTGGATTCAACGGCCCTTGTTGCCGTCATGGCGGAAAAGAAGCCGGGGCGGACCAAGACGTTCTCCGTGGGTTTCGACGAGAAGGGCTACAACGAAAGCCCGTTCGCGCTGGAAGTGGCCGAGCATCTCGGTACGGATCACTATCCGATCCGACTGGGGGCGGAGGCGTTCTTCGAGTTGGTGACGACGGTGATTCCCTATCAGGACCACCTGGTTGCGGACCAAGCCACGGTGCCGCTGTTCGCACTGTCACAATTGGCGCGGCGGCACGTCACGGTGTGTTTGTCGGGGGACGGCGGTGACGAGGTGCTGGGCGGCTACACGACGATTCTGGCGGATCAATACCAGCCGCTGGTGCGTTGCCTGCCTGGACCGGCGCGGCGTGTGATTCTCAAGACGCTCGACGCAATCGGCGCGGGTACCGGCAAGGTCTCGTGGGACT
Source organism: Planctomycetota bacterium (assembly GCA_043813895.1). Classification (GTDB taxonomy): domain Bacteria; phylum Planctomycetota; class Phycisphaerae; order UBA1845; family UTPLA1; genus CAZTAR01. The sequence goes on along the minus strand of JBDRKQ010000022.1, from coordinate 5,028 downwards.
ACAAGCTGAGGGCGTTTCTGCAAGGCGCGGGCCTCAGCCGGGAAGACGCCCACGCGACGTGGCGGATGCTACACACGACCGCCAGCCTGCGGCGACTGCTATCACCGGACATGCAACACGAAGCGGACTGGCTCTATCAGCCCTATCGCCGTGCGTTCGCGGAGTTCTCCGCCGCACCGTTCGCGCGACGTGCCGAGATGGCTGACATCCGCGTCTGGTTGGCCGGGAACAACTTCACCAAGGTCGATGCGATGACGATGGGGGCGAACCTCGAAGCCCGCGTCCCCTTCCTCGATAACGATCTGGTCGATTTCCTCCTGCGCGTGCCGCTGTCGCAGAAGGTCCGCGGCCACACGCTCAAGGTGATCCTACGGCGGTACTTGCGGCGAAAAGGAATCCCGCCGCGCATCGTGAACCGCGGCAAGGCGGGGTTTCATTCGCCGATCGCCGGGTGGTTCAAGGGGATACTCCGCGACCGGCTGCGGGACATCCTCGCGCCCCCACACGGCCTGTACTCCGATAAGATCATCCGGCAAGGCGAGCCGCTGCGTTTGCTCGATGAACACGCCGCTGGCAGGTCGAACAACGCCTTCCGGCTTTTCGCACTCGTGTTGCTCTTTCGGTGGTACGACGCCGTGTTCCGCGCCGGAGGAAACGCTAGCGTGGAACAGACGCGAGTGCTTCTCGGTCGAGACGATAGAGTGTGTACCGTTTGCCCCTCTGGATAGGGATGAAGATATCCGGCCGCGCGGAGAGCCATTCCCCTTCAGGCAGCGCCCCTTCTACGAGCAGAATGCGATCCACCCCGAGGCGATGGAGGTTGGCGAGCCAGATTCGCTCGTTGCCGCCCGGCGTGAGTCCGCCACGGTAAGGCTTGGAGGGCAGGTCCTTCGGCTCGAAGATTGAGGCGTGGACGACGCAGTTCTGCAACTGTGAGCCGAGCAGCGGATAGAAGAACAAATCGGTCGTGGCCCGAACGATGCCCTCCCCGTCGCCACCGCGACGCGGGCGGATGAGGGTTACGACGTGCGGCTCGTCGGGCTCGTCACAGGCCTGCCAGGCATCGACGAGATACCTGGGAATATCGTGGAAGTCGATACTTTCCGCGTAGTGTATGTACCGTGCGCGGTTCCGTTTTTTCTCCAGAAAGACACCCGCCACAGCGCCGGCCAACAAGATGGCGACGCCAAGTGTAATCAGCACTGCCTTACTGCGACCGAGCCGTGATAAGGCGGAAATCGGCCGTCTGCGCGCAATCCACCAGATCAGCATCGCCGTGATGGCAACCACCACGATGGCTTCGTTGAGAGATGGCGGCTGCGGGTAGCGCGCGTGGCTCACGTCGATCACGAGGGCGAGCACCGGCACGACCGGTAGCAGGACGCGCGGCCATCGCAGGCGAGAGACTGCGGACACGGCGAGACAGGTTGCCGCCAACATCGCGAATGCGATCATCCGCGAACTCGACATGTAGTTGAGTCGGCGGGTACGTTCCGCAATGCCGTCAGTCGGCGCGAAGAAGATGAGCAGCGCGAAGAGGCAGAAGCAGAGTAGCAGGATTCGCATACGCCGGTGGCCGTCAGAACGCAGCAAACTCAACAGCCCCACAACCCCGATGAGGACGAACTTCGGCCCCCAACTGAGGGTCCCGGCGGAAAACATCGTCTGGAGCACAAGCACATCTCGGGCGCGATCGCCCTTAGGGAGCGTCTGCACGACGTCCTGCAGCATCGGCGAACCTTCGAACCAGACATTCCCGGCGATTGCCACTTCAACGGGATAGACGGGGTTCCCGAGGTGGACCCAGTTATGCACGTATTGATAGGCGCCCGTGAAGATGCCGAACGGCAGGGCAGCCAACAGCAGTAGCAGGCACGCGCGTCGCCGGCCCGCTCGTTGGAGGATCGCACGTGCAAGGAGCATGACGAGCGCCAGGCCTGTGATGGGCAATGCAGGACACCGCGTCCCGCACGCCAAGCCAAACGCCGCCGCGCACATGAACAGGTGGGCCTTGCGATCGGTGCGGAGATACCGGATGAGGAAGAGGACCCCGAGCGCGCAGCCAGTGGCCATGGCGACGTCGTTGTATTGCGTGGTCACAAGGCCCCATACGGGCGGTGCGAAGCAAAACAGGATCGGCGCCCAGATGGCGATCCTCGCCGGCGTACCGATCTCGCGAGCCAGTGCGTAGCTCACACAAGCGGCCGACAACATCACAGGCATGTTCACGCAATTCGCGAAGAGGTCGGAGCCGAACGGCAGCATCGCAAAGGTGACGAGCAGTTCGAGGTTGATCGGAAGCGCGCGATAGCCGTCCATGCCGCCGGGCGCCGCGAAGGGGACGAGCCCGCCGAGTTGCACCCAACGCGCCGGTAAGAACGCGTGATACGTCAGTGAATCCCACGAGAGCGGAGGGCAGCGCAGCGCACGCATGAACACCCAGAAGATCATGACGGCCACGACACAGGCGAGCACCGCATACCCTTCGCGAAGACGCCCGTGCGTCCACTGCGTGATCCGTCCGACTGCATTGCCGGCCGGCGAACGTCTGACGCGCCAGGCCAACAGGGCGAAAACGGCACACGCGATCGCGACCGGCTCAGGGCGCAAGGCCCCAACGCTTCCGAGGAGTTCGAGCACGATGACGACGAAGGAAAACGCGACGACGCCGGCGCCACAGCATCGCACCGAGAGCGACTCGACGGTGAGCCAGCGGCAGGCCAGCCGCCACGAAGCCCAGCCAGCGCCCCCCCAACACACGACAGCGAGCGTACAGGCAAGCAGCATCCGGGTGTAAGTATCGAGCATAGCCACGGGCCGGGTGCCATGCCTTCACGGCCCGCGCAAGCGGGACCGGTAGGCATGTTGTTTCCGCATTCGACATGCTTACCCGCGACTGCGTCGCGTGAAAGCATGGCACCCCGCAAGAGGCACTTGTCAACTTGTATCTTGCGGGCCTTTATTTCATCGGCGTGGGTGGACGATATGGTTAAAGAGAGAGGGGGGGCCGCGCGCATCGTGGTCCCGCGGTGCTTCTCCTGGAACGACTCATGCCAGACAACCAAGGCCAAAGCGACATTCTGCTGCTGGAAACCCCGTTTCTCTCCCAGACCGGTAGTGAAGAGACCCGTGCCTACGTGCAGTCGAAGTACAACCTCGCACTGCTCGCGCTTGGATCGTATGTCAAGGCACGGAGCGGCTTCAGTGTCAGCCTGATCAACATGGTCAAGGACCGGATTGACGAGGACGCACTTGTTGATCGCCTGAAGGCGCGGCCTCCGAAGATCGTTGGCGTCCCGCTGTATTCCTACAACCTGTCGTATTCATACCGAATCATCTCACATTTGAAGCGGGCATTGCCCAGGATCCACGTCTGCGTCGGCGGACCGCACTTGCGAATGTACCCCGAGGAGACGATCCGCTTGCCGAACGTGGACTCGATCGTTCGCGGTGACGGCGAAGAGCCCTTCTTGCAGGTTTGCCGGCAGGTGATCGAGCGGGGCGAGTTGGACGAGGACAATCTTCCGCCTGGAACGAGCACGAAGGCCAGCCTTGCCCGGGGCGTGTTGGCGGAACCGTGGTACGTCGATGATCTCGATTCGCTGCCCGTGCCGGACCTGACGCTCCTCGGCGATTACAGTCGCTATCGGGATTTTGTGTCCGGCCGGATTATGGCGATTCTGACGACCTCGCGCGGATGCCCGTACACGTGCGACTATTGTTCGTCTAAAACGGCGAAGTACCGCAGCCTGTCGGTGCCGCGCGTCATCGAGATGATGGGGCATTGTAAGGAGCACGGCGTCGAATACATCGAGTTCTGGGATGAGACCTTCAATCCGAACAAACGCAGGCTCAGCGAGTTTGCGGATGCGCTGCTCGAAGCGGATATCCGGATTCCCTGGGGTATTCGTGGCGCGGTTGTGCTGCACGTGCCGTATGAAACGATGTGCAAACTCAAGCGGACGGGGCTGCGTGTCATTCAATTCGGCGTCGAGACCGGCCGGCCGCGGTTGATCGAGTACTTGAATAAGCGTGTGGACCCAGCCACAATCCAGGAGGCCTTCGAGACGTGCCGCAGGGCCGGCGTTCGGACGGTCGCCAATCTGATGCTCAACATACCGAGTGAAACACGGGAGGAGATGCTGGGCGATCTTCGTTTTCTCAAAAAGCTCCGGCCGACATTTGTGAGCATCAGCGTATACAATTGGGCGCCCGGCACGAGCCATTATGCCAAGGCGTTGCGGACGGGCGTCCTTGAAGAGGACCATTGGAGGCGGTTCGCGAACCACCCCGTCGGCGATGAGCCGGTCATCCATCCGCGGACGGAAGTGCCGATCGACGAGGTGTATGCCCTGCGCGACGCGTTCACGTGGCGCTACTACTTCAACATCGCCTACGTTCTGCGATACGCCTTGACCGCCGAGTTCCGGGAGGTGCGACGGGCCTTCTCAATCGCGATGCTGGTGTTCAAGACGCGGTTGCGGTCGGCCGCGGCGGCGATGCGAAGTCGGTTTTCCAGAAGCAGACGCTACGCTCAAGCGGGAATGCGTCTAATCTTCTAAAGCCCTCGCGGGGGTCGGCGTCTAGTCTTTCTGCACTTCCTGGGGATCACGTCTAAGCCTGATCACGTGGACAGGACACACCTTGATCGCCTCAACGATGTCAGCCTCCTGCGTCGAATTGGGATGAGGATCGAGCACGCGCGCGGCGTGGGCTCTTTCTTCCACGACGAAGACATTCGGCGCCATGCACTCGCACGCGCGGCAGATGATGCAGCCTTCGACAATCTTAACGTGCATATCCCGATCCCACCGCCTCGGCGGCGTTTGCGACGTTGCCACGCAACACCCGGAGCCACTTGAAACTCGCCGTTTTCAGAGTCATCCGCCTGAGCAGCGCCTTGCCGAGTAGCACGAAATGGCGGGGGCTCAGGAGGTAGAAGCGAACGTACACGCGACGAATGGCGGCGGCCATGTCGCGCGAGGAGAGAAAAGGCGTCTGGACGAGGGGGCTCACCTTGAATATCTC
>JBDRKQ010000021.1:0-66847 GCA_043813895.1 Planctomycetota bacterium | reverse complement strand
GCTCGCGGACAGCCGTGACATGGAGCAAACATTAGAACCGGGCGAAACCGATCTCCGGCCCTGCCTCGCGAGATCAGGGGGAAGGAGACTCAGCTCGCCCGGCCTTTCGGAGGGGGAGAAATAGTTCGTACAGGGTATCCTGACTGCCTTCGATCCCACATCGGGTAAATACCCTAATCTACCGGGGGGGTATAGTAGGCTCACTCGGGCGGCACAAGCCTGTGAGCCCCTGGCCGGTGCTTCCAGGCACGCGGTTCACGGGGAGTGCAAAGACGGCTCGCCAGAACGAGTCGGCACAACCTCCAGACAATCAAGGGGATTACGGCGAGTCTGGATGCACGTCGACGCGGGGAATTGACAGGCCGCGGTGGGATTCGAACCCACGAATAACGGATTTGCAATCCGTCGCCTTAGTCCACTTGGCTACGCGGCCGGGGTAAACGACGCCGGTGCGAGTCCGGCAGTTTACACGCAGATGTCGGTCTTGCCTATGGCATTTCACGTTGTCTGTGGCACCGGCGTCTCGCCGGCAGGCGAAGAAGCCAAGCTCCACCACCTCACCGGCTTTGGCGCCGGTGCCACACACAATCGTCGAGCACTCTAGCCGCGCCGTCGCAGGAGGGCCATGCCGGCCGAGCCGACGAGCACCAAGGGCAGGAGCGTAGCAGGTTCCGGCACCAGTGTCGCCTCGAACGGCCCCAGAAGGCCGACAAAACCTGGCGCGGGCGGGACGAAATCGTCATAATCGCCGCTCAGCATCGCGCCAGCGCCGCTGAGGACGCCTGTGATCGTGGACAGCGGGGCCAGAGGATCATACTCCACTTTCATGAGCACGTCGGCTCCGTCTACCTCCATGAGGACCACGCGGCCGGGATTGCCGATCGGGGTGTCCGGGAATACCCAACCGTATTCCTCGAGCACCTCATTGAACGCGTGCAGCACGAAGAGCAAGTCCACCGGATCGTAGGGCGGTTGTCCGACGGGGTCGCCGTTCTGGTCGAACATCTCGTCGACGAACCACGTGCCCGTCCAAGTCCCATATAGGTCCTCAACGGTGAAGTTGTCCGCCCGAACGTGAGAACTCCAGAGGCTCGCGAGAACGGCCAGCGAAATCATCGTTTTTCTCATGGTGTTCCCTCCATCCTAGGGCGTTCCCGTCAGGCCGACTGCGCGCCAACCTATGCCCTCCCCGTTCATAACCATCATAGCCGAAACGGCGGGCCAGGGCGAATGTGGGGGCGCGCTGCCGAGGCCGTTTTCTGGTCGTCTTGAAGCCGAACCCGGTTTGCGGCCGCGAACAAGATCGACCAAACGCAAGCGTTTGCGGTGTTGTGGGAGGCTATGAGAAAGCGGGGCGGGTCGCAAAACAGAAGGCGAATCGCTATGTTATGGGGTGGTCATGACCCCAAAACCGCGACCGCATTCCACTGCCCCACAGGCCCGGAGTTTCCTGCCTGTTTCGCACGTCTCCGAAGACGGCGACGTCGTCAAGTTCTGCCAGCAGATGGCGGACGGGCACGAGATCGAGGCGGTCATCGTCCCGATGGGGGCCGAGGTCGAGGGCCGCGACAAGACGTGGCGCACGCTCTGCGTCTCCTCCCAGATAGGGTGCGCGCAGGGCTGTGCATTCTGCCGGACCGCCCGAATGGGCCTTGTCCGGAATCTCACTGCAGATGAGATCGTCGGACAGGTCCAAGCCGCCCGTGGTCAGTTCGATGCGGACATTCGCAACGTCGTCTTCATGGGGATGGGTGAGCCGCTGGACAACTTCGACAACGTCGTCACCGCCATTCGCACGCTTCACGACGACCGCGAACACCAGATCCCACGCCGTCGAGTCACTGTCTCCACGGCGGGTCGGTGCGACGGAATCCGGCGGCTGGGCGATCTCCGGTGGCGGCGACTGAATCTCGCTGTGTCCTTGAACGCGCCCAACGACGAAATCCGCTCGCGGATCATGCCCTTGAATCGTGCCGAGCCCATGGCTGATCTCCGAGATGCCATCGCGGGCTATCCCGTGCGCGGCGGTGGTCACGTGCTCATCGAGTATGTCCTGCTTGCGGGCGTCAACGATCGACCCGAACACGCGCGAGAACTCGTCCGGTATCTTGCCGGCCTGAGAACATGTGTCAACCTGATCCCGTTCAACCCCTGCGACGGCCTCCCGTTCGAGCCATCCGACATGACGACGGTCGAGGATTTCCACCGCCGCCTGATGGATGCCAGCCAACTCGTCTTCTGCCGCAACACCAAAGGCCGTCAGGCGATGGCCGCCTGCGGTCAACTCGGCGCCGCGGCGAAACGCCGATGACCCGCGCGACCGTCAGAGCAGAGCCGCGCGCGACAGCAAGCGGTCATCGTTTGCCGCGACGGCCTTTTCATCTGGACGATAACAGGCTCCCTTCCGGACGCGGCTCTGATCGGGCGGCAGTGCTTGGCACCTCCGTAACACCTCGGTTATGCTGCCCGCGCCGCGATGGGCGGCTCGTGAAGGTGGGGCGGGGCGACTCGAAGCAGGAGACACAGCATCCATGAGTGAATGCAGAAGAGGCAAGGACATCGAGGCTCGATTTCAGCAGTGTGTTGCACAACTGACATCGTGTGGGCAAGAGCACGTCTTGCGTTGGTGGGACGACCTCGACAGCACCTCACGCGAACATCTGCTCGATGAAATCGACTCGATTTCTTGGTCGCAGTTGGCTCCCCTGGTCGAGACGCACGTGTTGAACAAGCCGAAGGACGACACGCCGACGGACCTCGAGCCCGCGCGCGTTTATCCGCGCGTGCCCGATGCCGAGCAGGCGGGGTCCTACGAAGAGGCCACCGCCCACGGTCGTGAACTCATTCGCGCAGGCAAAGTGGCCGCCTTCACCGTTGCCGGCGGGCAGGGCACGCGTTTGGGCTTCGACGGCCCCAAAGGTGCGGTTCCCGTCTCTCCCATTCGCAACAAGACACTGTTCCAGTTGTTCGCCGAGGCAATCGCGGCCGCCCGCGAGCGTTATGCCGCCGGAATCCGCTGGTACGTCATGACCAGCCCCGCCAACCGCGAACAGACAGAAACATTCCTCCGGAATCACGATTTCTTCGGCCTGCCGCCGGAGGACATCGTGCTGTTCAGTCAGGCTATGTTGCCGAGCTTCGATCTGGACGGCAAAGTGCTGATGGAGGACAAGCACCGCCTGGCGCTCGCCCCTGACGGGCACGGCGGATCGCTCAAGGCCCTGGTAGTCGGCGGCGCGCTGAGTGACATGCAATCTCGCGGCATCGAGATACTCTCCTACTTCCAGATCGACAACCCGCTTGTCAAACCGCTTGATCCGCTCTTCATCGGCCTGCACGCGAAGACGGGTTCGGAGATGTCCACCAAGATTACCCCCAAAGCCGAAGACCTCGAACGCGTTGGCAACGTGTGCATGCACAAGGGTCGCGTCGTTGTCATCGAGTATTCCGACTTCCCCGATGATCTCGCCCACGCAAAGAACGCGGACGGCTCGCGCAAGTTCGACGTCGGCAACCTAGCGATGCACCTCCTGGACGTGGCCTTCGTCGATCGGATCATAGCCCGGCAGTTCCAGTTGCCCTATCGCCGCGCCGAGAAGGCCGTGGCGTTTGTCGATGATCAGGGCGTTCGGCAGACACCCCAAGCGCCGAATGCGGTGAAGCTGGAGACGTTCGTGTTCGACGCATTGCCGCTGGCGAAAAACGCGATGCTGCTGGAGATCGACCGTGCGGAAGAGTTCTCGCCGGTGAAAAACCCCAATGGCGTCGATTCGCTGGAGTCCGCGGTTCGTGACCAAATCCGGCGCGCGGCGCGGTGGCTCGAGTCCGCAGGCGTGACGATCCCGCGACAGCCCGATGGCGAACCCGATGCGACGCTCGAGATTGCGCCGTCGTACGCCTTGGACGCCGAAGACGTGAAGGACCACGAGCCGCGGCCCCCGCACGTGAATTCAGGAGAGAACGTATACCTGGTTTAACGCAACACTACGCGAATGCCGGAGCAAGCTGCACGGAGGCTTCCTTATAGATGGCGCCCGGCAATCCGAGCCCCAAGCGCCAGCGCGGGGTTGTCGTGGACAAACCGTAGCGCTTCGAACCCGCTCGCTTGCGCTCGGGGCTCGGACATCCGGCTAGACCTGCCGTTGGGACTCTCGTCGGGAGAGCAGCTCGATCTCGGCGAGCGCGTTCGTGCTGAACGCGCTGTTCAGGAGATGGCAAAGTCCGTCGAGGTCCAGCGGCTTGGGAAGGAAGTGTTCACAACCCAGTTCCCGGTACTCCTCTGCGAGCCCCGAGTCGCTTGTTGCGTCGAGAAGGATGATCAGCGTCTTTGCTGTGGACGTACTGTTACCAAGGGCTGAGATGAGCGCGAGCCCGGCGGGCAACTGGCTCGACGTTGCTTCCAGGATGACCGCGTCGAAAGATCGCGTTTGGATGAGGCGGAGCGCGGTGGATGCGTGCGTGACAGTATGCACGTGGAAACCGGCCTGGGAGAGCCGCTCCATGATCTCGATCAGCAATCGAGGGTCGCCGTCGACCGCGAGGATCGACTTGTGCGATGGCTTTTTCATCCTGGCATCCTCCTGGCGGGTTCAGGGACGTTGCCGGACCGTAAGGCAGGCGCCGCCCAGCAGGATACGAATCGGTCTGCCACGGGGGGCGGTATAGCTCGGGAATGGACGATCAAGCCCGTCCCATAAAGGGCGCGGTTCCAGCGTCGTTCCAGCAACACGAGAAAGGCCCTCGACGAGGCATCGCCGAGGGCCTTCCAAGAAGCATCCCAAGTGGGGGGGTATTCAGAATCGTGCGAGCTATGAATCTCCTTGAGTGAGACGGACCGTTGCCGTTGTGGTCCCTGCCATGCCGTCAAGCTGTGAGCCGGGGCACCCCTCAAACTCGATTTGATAGGTGATGTCGAAGAAGCTGTCGACGGCGAAGTCGCCGCCGGGTAGCTGCGTCAAGGTCGTCTGGCCGGGGCTTGGCAAACCGAAGTCCGAGCCCGCCCGCACGCGAAACGTGCAGAAATCCGGATCGCCGAACAGCTCACCTTGAAGGCTGACCATCTCCATGGTGATCGTCTGCACGGGATCACCGGGATTGCGCGGGCCGGTGTGAATCTCGCAAGCGATCGGCACTCCGAGATGGCGATTGAAGCCGGCGAAGTCGCCCGTGCCGGTCACGTCGAGGTAGAGCGTGGCATCGTATTCCTCGATCTCGCCGCCGAGCGAGCCTCCCGGCGTCCTGACGATGTTCAGGTAGTCGTCCATTGTCGGGTCGAGTTCGAGCGTGGAGCCGGGCGGCAGCCCGTCAATGATGTACATCAGCCCATAGGGCGCGGTCATCGGGCAGTCGGCAGGTAGATCGACCGTGCCGCTTCCGTTGTCCGGCGCAAGACACGCTGGGTGCAACGGCATTCCCAGGAGCAGCCTGTCCACGAAGTCGGGAATGTCGCCGACGTCGAGGCTGCCGCTTGCATCGAAATCGCCGTGGCACGTCTCGGCGGGCGTCGCGACGTCCAGTATGGCGTGAACGAACGGCTGGATATCCAACCCGTTCATCAAGGTGTCACCGTTCATGTCACCGTCGGCCGGGTAGCAAACTGCAACGTCACCTTGCAGGAGGCGGACTGTCGCCCTCGTCGTGCCGGCCCAGCCGTCCAACTGCGAGCCCGGGCAGCCTTCGAACTCGATTTCGTAGGTGATGTCGAAGAAGCTGTCGACCGCAAAATCGCCGCTGGGCGATTCGGTCAACACGGTCGTGCCGGCGCCTGCCATGCCGTTGTCGGTGCCGGCCCGTACACGGAACGTACAGAAGTCCGGGTCGCCGAACAGCTCGCCGGTCATACTCACCATCTCGGCCGTAAGGGTCTGCACGGGGTCGCCCGGGTTCCGCGGCCCGGTGTGGACGGCGCACGCCATCGGCACGGCCAGATTGCGGTTGAAGCCGGTCAGGCCGCCGGTGCCGGTCACGGTGAGATACAGCGTGGAGTCGAACGTCTCGATCTCTCCGCCAAGGTAGCCGCCCGGCGTTCTGATGATGTTGGTGTAGTCGTCGAGGGTCGGATCGAGCTCGATCGCCGAGCCCGCCGGCAGGCCCTCGATGATGTACATCGGCTCATCCGGCGCGAGGTAAGGGCAGTCTGCGGGCAGATCGACCGTGCCGCCGCCGTTGTTCGGCGCCTCGCACGTGGGGGGCTCCTGCAAGTACAACGTCCCCTGGACCAGCCGAACGGTCGACGTCGTGGTGCCCTCCATACCATCAAGTTGCGAACCGGGGCAGCCCTCGAACTCGATTTGGTAGGTAATATCAAAGAAACTGTCGACAGCGAAATCGCCACTGGGCAGTTGCGTCACCGTCGTCTCGCCGGGGCTGGGCAGACCGTAATCCGCGCCGGCTGTCACGCGAAACGTGCAGAAGTCCGGATCGCCGAAGAGCTCACCGGTCAGGCGGAACATCTCGCTCGTGCACGTCTGAACAGGATCGCCCGGGTTTCGCGGCCCGGTGTGAATTTCGCAGAAGACCGGCACCCAAAGGACACGGTGGTAGCCCGTCAGGTCGCCGGTGCCGACGACGGTCAGGACCAGCGATGCGTCGAAGCATTGACCGTTTCCACCCAGACTGCCGCCCGGGCCTTCGCAAACGCCCGCGGCCAGCCCGAGACTGCACGCGGGTCGGATATCGTTGCAGTCGGGGTCTCGCAGGAGGGGATCGAGTTCCAGCGTCGTGCTCGGCGGCAGGCCGTCGATGATGTACATCGGTCCGTACGGGGCGGTGAAGGGGCACTGCTTCGCGGGCAGATCGACCGTGCCCGTCCCGTTGTCCGGCTCGACACACGCGCAGGCATCGTCATAGCCGTCACCGTCGTTGTCCCCGAGGCACGCCGTGGCGTCGCCCAGGTAGAGGCCGTCAGCCGCCGTGCAATCGGTTTCCGTCAGCACGCTGCACAGCCCGTCCGAACAACACGCCCCGGTCGCGTCGGCGAATCCCGTTTCAAACCGCGAGACATCAGTAGTCATGCCCATCAGGCCGTCAAGCTGTGATCCAGGGCAGCCTTCGAACTCGATCTGGTATGTGATGTCGAAGAAGCTGTCGACAGCAAAGTCGCCGGTGGGCAGTTCAGTCAAGGTCGTCTGACCCGGGCTCGGCAGGCCAACGTCGGACCCCGCCAGCACGCGGAACATGCAGAAGTCCGGATCGCCGAACAATTCGCCGTAAAGTCTGATCAGGTTCGACTGGAACGTCTGGACGGGATCTCCCGGATTCCGTGGACCGGTGTGAACCTCGCTTGCAACCGGCACCCAGACCATGCGGTAGAAGCCCGTCATGGTGCCGGTGCCGGTCATCTCCATGACGATCCAATCCTCCGAGCAGTAACCAGTGCCGCCGAGCGTCCCGCCAGGGGCTTCGCAGATGCCGGGCGCCAGCCCGATGGAGCAGCCGGGATGTGGCTCGTTGTCGCACGCGAAGTCCTGCCAACTCGCGTCGATCTCGATCGTGTCGCCGGGTACCAGGCCGCCGGTAATCTGCATGTGGCCGAGGTACTTGCAGCCCATCGGCGGAAGATCAGCGGTGCCCGTGCCGTTGTCGGGAACCGTGCACGGGTTGTCCGCGTGCAAGCCGGATGTCGCAACAACGCCGGTCACAGAGAACAAAACAAGTACAAATACAACGTGACGATTCATGGCTCTCCTCCCTTGCTGCGATGGATGTGAATCAAGTGTTCAAGGAGCCTGCTGACCTCTCAGTTACGGCTCATATACTCCCAACACGGATCAGGCCTGCTCTTGACCCAGCAAGACGAGGGGCAGAAGGGGCTTAGGGGAAATAGGGTAAACAGGCCGAATGCTCGCAGTCCCTCCGGCTCTATTCTACACCATCGGTCTTGCTTCCCCCAAGAAGACGGGCCAGGCGGCACGACGGCCACTTGGTATTCGGACGTTTCCTTGGATCCCCGGAAGCGCCAAACTCGCCGGGGAAACACCCGACACGCCTCCCAATGGATGGGCGGGCTGGTCAGCGGATTGCGAAACTCGGGGCGGGGTGCCCATCGGGCCCCGGCACGCAGACTCCCCCCGGCGCGGGCCGATCACAAAGGCTCACGCCTCACGTCGGTGAAATGTGCAATTCATCCGTTTCGTCAGATCAGTTACGGCGCGAAGTCGTCCGTCTTCGTATAGCCCTTGGGCAGCTTCAGCTTGAAAGCGTCCTTGTCCAGTCTCGGGTCGGCAACCACGTTGGAGAGCGTCTTCTTCTGGACCCACTTCTCGCCGCCGCGCAGCGTCCGCTCGTCGATCCGGCAACGGGGCAGGAAATCCTTCTTGGAGAAGAACCACGTCGTCTTCGGCGCTTGTTCCGCCTGGTAGACGACGTACACGACGTAGCAGCCCTCCCCGGCGATCTCCTTGCTGCCCTTGAGTTCCCGACTCTTGCCGTTGATCTCATCGCTGAACGGCTCGTCGAAAAGGAACTCAATCATCGCCGCGCCTTGAAGCACACGCCCAAACGAGCCGACCACGGCGGGGTCCATGTCCTCGTAGGCCTTCTTCTCTTTGTGATCCATGACGAAGAACATCTCGCCATCGCCTCCGGCCGTGACGTGCCGGACCTCCTTCGACTCAGGCTCGGAATACTTGACGTCCACCAGGGACTTCTCCGACGCCCCGTCCACAAACCCTGAGAAGATCGCCTTTGCCTCGTACTTGCCGATCTGCGGCTTGCCATCGAGGGTCACTTCGTACCTGAGGTCATACTTGACAGCTTTGACGGCCTTGCACGCGGCATCGGCCTTCTTGAGTATCTCGATCGGGTCCGTGAGCTCCCCGCTCTTCTTCTCCTCCGCTCCCTTCTTATCCTCCCCTTTCTTGTCCTTGTCATCCGCCCAGGCCGCGGCCGGCAGCAGGGCAAGACACAACAGCCAGCACATCACTCGCTTCATGGTCGGCTCTCCTTGTGGATTCCACATATCGTAACTACGGCGGCACTACCAACACGGTGGGCGCGCGGCGACTCCCGTGCCATCGCGCGGAGCCACCACGTAATTATCCGGTGTGGCCGGCTGAATCTCACGCGCCGCCGCTGAAATAATATGCGGCTTCGATCAAATGCGGCCGAGGATTGCCGGTCGTGACACGGGGGCGTCTTCCGCCTCGAGCACTTCGGTCTGGAGTTGCCCTGCGTAAGTCCCGTCCGGCTGCAGAACTCCGCTGAACGTGAGCCGAGCCAGTGTCGTCTCGAAGAACCTGGGGTTGTAGATCGCTGTGATGACGAGGTTCGGCCCGGCGATGATGGCCTGCGGAGACTCTCTAATCCGCGCGGCGAAGCCCTGTCCGTCCGACGTGCATCCTACGTTGATGATAGAAACTCGCGATTCCTGGATCGTCAGGCAGAATCGTCCCCCTTCGTCGTCGGCGATAACCCACTCACCCTCGAGCGTCGGAATCCCAATGAGGATGCCGCCGGGCACCGGCGTCGTAGCGGCCATTGGCACCGCGAAGGTCGTCGCACCTGTACCGACGAACGGCATGAGCCCGCAGCCGCCGAGGACCGCGCAGCAGGCAACCAGGATGAGGCGCTTCATCACGTCTTCCCTCCGATCCATCTGTATTGTACCTCTGGCGGCAGCGGCGATTCAATAATGAGTGCCACGACCGTGCCACTCTGCGTGATGCGGCCGGGAATATCGGCCCCTGCGGAGTGGGGGGGGGAAGAGACGATCCGGTACAATCGCGTCTCACCGCACTGTGTCCTGTGAAAAGTCGTTCACGAGATTCCAATTCACAAGATGGATCGGCCCGAATCATGGCAGCGGCGCGCGTCGCGGTCAGCCGGCAGGGGGGAGGGGGGGGGCGACCGGCCGCTTCTCAGACGCACCCGGCTACAGAATCAGTGTTGTGCAACGATTGTCTTCGAGGTTAAGATCACCGGCCGCGCAACGCGAGAGGCGTGTTGTTGCGAATTAGCGAAACTCCATGCAAGGGGCGCAAGTGTCCACAAAGTTGACCAACGCCGGCCCGGCGGAATCCGTGCTCTTCGACTCTCCCGTCGTCAGGCAGTCAGCGCAACTCTCGGATCGCAGACTGTTCTTCAAGAAGTTTCTGGCCAAGGGGCGTGAGATTTCTTCGGCCGTTCCGTCGAGCGGGGCGATGGTGAGCGGTATCCTGAGGCACGTCCAGTTCGGGCATCCCTCCACGATTGTCGAGTTGGGCGCGGGGACCGGCCCCGTCACCGAGAGGATTCTGGCCCGGCTTCGCCCGCATCACCGGTTCATCGCGGTCGAAAACGATCCGGACTTCTGTCGCGTCCTGCGACGCAAGTTTCCAAAACTCCACTTGTTGGAGTCCGATGCGACGAGTCTTGTTGAACCATTCGAACGGATGGGGCTTGATGACGAGGTGGACTACGTGATTAGCGGCCTGCCGACGCCCAACCTCACACCTAAGGGAATGGTACGACTCTGGAAATGGCTGCGTTCCGTCCTTTCTCCTCAGGGCGTGTTCATTCAGATCACGGTTGCCCCGTTGGTGTATCGCGGCTTCTACGCGCGCTTGTTCGAGCAGGTCGAGTACCGGATGGTGTGGCGCAATGTGCCGCCGGGTGGCATTTACCGCTGCACGCGCCCTCGTAGGCATCTCAGGAAACCGGCGTAGGGCCGCGCGCGAACACGCCTCACACAAGTTCCCCCGCATGGCGCATGCCGCCTTCTGGCAGCGATAGTGAGGCTTGGATGTGCCCTTGAAAAGCTCGGCGGGTAAGATCAGATCCCGCCTTCGACGCTCATCTTCTGCGTTCGGCGTCTGGCTTTGCGCATGTTCCTTCGATTGCGGTCCGAGGGCTTCTCATAATAGGCGGTCCGCTTCATCTCACGCACGACGCCCTCACGCTCACAGAGCTTCTTGAGTCGTCGCATGAGTTGTTGAACCGGTTCGTTGGGGCGTGGTCGAACTTTGATCATACTTTGCCGAGTTCTCCTTTCGCAATGTTGCGTCGCTGCTTCTGCAACAGACGCAACTCTCTGCGGTCCTGCGTCCATGTTATGCACACTCCCCCGACGCGTTCCAGGCCCGGGAACGTGTGCAGATGGACATCCACTCCGATTAGTGTAGGCTGATCCCAGGCGAGACGCAACCGGGGATCCGTCAGGGCATGTACCCGTTGTGTGGCACGGGTTCGCATCAGAGTGTCGGCGAGCAGGGCTCTCCGCCCCGTATCCGTGAACTGGTGCAGCAAACCTGGCGAATCCGAGAGATTGACGACGAACGCACGCGTTCGGACCAATCGTGACGGCAATTCCCGACGGCGCATGAGTTTACGACCGATACTTGACGCGAGCGACAAGCACTCACGCCGCTCTGACACGCTCTCTGAACCGGTGAATCGCGACGATGCCGATTGGGCTTCGGCGATCAATCCCGTGGGATCGCCTTCCGCATCCGACCGAAAACGAACATCCCCGCCACGACGAACAGACATGCCAGAATGGCCAGTGAAGACTCCGAAGCCGCAGGAATCCA
This sequence comes from Planctomycetota bacterium, assembly GCA_043813895.1. Classification (GTDB taxonomy): domain Bacteria; phylum Planctomycetota; class Phycisphaerae; order UBA1845; family UTPLA1; genus CAZTAR01. The sequence goes on along the minus strand of JBDRKQ010000021.1, from coordinate 55,340 downwards.
CGTCGGCTTGGGAATCCAGGTTATCCCAGTGCCACTGCTGCCGGCTCTCGCCGGCATGTACAAATCCACGCGCACCGGACCCAGGGCAGGCTCTCTGTCACAGTCGAAACGGAAGTTGTACAGAGTTCCCCATCGGAGGGCATTGCCCTTGCCGGTCGGCGGAGACGCGGAGTCGTAGGTCGGACACTCCCACTTCAGCATCCTACTCTGAAGGTTGTGGCTCCAGTCGGCGGTCGAGAAGGTGCCAACCACGTCGGGGTAACCATCGCCGCTGTGATGATCGATGTCATGAAATCCGATGTTTGACGGCGTCGCCGAATGAGGAATCCACACGGCAAACGACTGCGCAGACCGGTCGCAGTTGTAGTTGAACAACGCGTACTCGTATCGCCACTGATCGCCCCCCAAGTCGGTCACTTTGGCCGCGACGATGAAGAAACCAGCCGAGGGCACATTGATGACCGCCTCTTCCACGGTCGGATCGTTCGCCTTCCAGGCGTGGATGGCAGCGGTTCCCGGCACGGTCGTTCCGGTCAACGATAACTCGTACTCGCCCGCCGCGGGAGAGTTCACCGTCACAGGCCGATACGCGATGTTGTTGGCATCGGTGCCTGCCTCGCAGTCATGCGGTGAGACGTACTGTGTTTCGACGAAGTAGAGTGCGCCGGGATTCAGGGCGGGATCCAGATCATCGCCGGCAACCTGCAGACGACGGTCAATCACCTCCTCCACGCGCTTCGGAGGATAGTCGACCAGCGAGAAGTGGTAGGGGAATTCGCCGGTCAAGGCGTTGACGTGCCCGCGGGGGCCGAGCCGAGCCTGAGACCCGTTGAGATTGGCGTTCCCAGGATTCGAACAACCCACGCCAAGCGTGTACCCATAGGGGTCTGGCGGCGTGCATCCCAACACGCAGAAGTCGTTGGCCAAGGCTAGAAAACCGTGCCTTGCCCAGGACATGCCGATCTGCTCGAAACGCCCGTCCATCAGGCGATACAACTCCGTGGCGACCACGGGATGCCGATTCGTCGAACCGACCCAATCCACCTCCGCATCGCCCACATTGCAGACCCGACTACCGACTGAATAGGCGTGAACATCGTTCACTTGGCCGTAATAGTTGACGGTGTCCCAGATATCGACAGCCAACAGATCCGGCCCCGTCGTCTGCGCAGACGCCAACTGCGGCGAAAGCAGAAGGCCGACCGCCAGCAGGGCTGCTACAAGAGACTGCTCGGACATGACGCTTCCTACCCTCACCGTGACGTGGCCCGCCCTGGTGGCGGACCCCGCCGAAACACAGTAAACGCGCTGCCCACCGTGCCACCCCGGTCTATGGTTTACCATTCCACTGTTGCTGTTCGCGACGATTCATCATAGTCGTTCCAGGGACGCCGAAGCAAGCCTCCGCCGCCGGCCGCCAGGCGGGCTTGGGAATCTCGATCGAGCCGGCACCGAGAGTGGCGCCGGCTGCGACCCGCGGGCAAAGGCTTCAGGTTCGTCCTTAGTGGAATCTATCGGGGCATGGGGACCGCGCGCTCACGAAGAGGGCGCTCTTTGTCCTGCGAAGATCGCTACCACAGAGTCGAGCCATCTTGCGACACGCGCTATCGTCTTCGGTTGTGCGTCAGCTGGCTCGCGGGCCGGGAGTTCCACCATATCATATCTCTGAGAATGGTGGCTTTGGAGGGCGTTTGGAGTAGTAACATCTTTTGTGGACGTGAGTTGCGGAAGATTCTTCACCCTCTTTCGATCCTAGCGAGACCCGAACTCGTAAATGCAGCAAACCTCTCCGACGGTGCGACGTGGGCGTAAGGCCACGCTGATCTGACTCGTTCTGTCTGTTTCGCGGGTGAAGCGTGAGGCGTCCGAAAAAAAACTGACGAAAACCGCACTTGGCCGGTCCAGCCCATTGACTTGTCCTGGGATGATCCGGTATTCTACGGGTGGAAGAGGAAGTTGAAGTGTGCGCGGGTGGAAGCGCTCGGTGCATACACGGAGAGGCGAAGGCAAGCAGGATGCCCCGGAGGGTGCACTTAGCACAGGGCGATAAGAATAGCGGGAGGACGGAGGCCCCATGAATAACAAACGAATGCTGACGGCGTGCGTGGTGATTGTCTTGTCGATCAGCGTAACGGTCGGTGCAGCCACGGTCCCGTGGTCCAACCCGAGCGGCGAGAACGCGCGGTTCGGCTGGTCTCTTGGCGAGAACAACCTCAATCCGCTCGTTCACTTCGGTTCGCCCTATGTGGCGGAGGCGGGGTTCGCCTACAACCACATCACGGACTTCAGGGCGGAGATCGGCTCCGGCACGTATTCGACGTCCGCCACCGATGTCACCCGCGTGACACTCAGTGTGTTGACTGCCGTGCCACTGCCGGCACCGGCGATCGACACGATCACCGTTGTGGAGTGGGGCGAGTGGTACAACGCCGGCGAAGATCCGGGTGACACCTCAATCTTCAGCGTCCAGGCAGACTTCCGCATCAACAGGTATGTCCCCTTTATCCCGCCCCCTGGTAATACGACGACAGAGACACTTTCGCCCGTGGTGTACTATCCGGACGGCACATGGCGTGTCGCGACAGTCATCGACGTGGGCGGTGGCGGTTCTCAGGTGTTCCAGATTCAACTGGAGAACATCATCGGGGTGGGCGCCGGCGATGCCGGCTCGTATATCGAGAAGCTAGGCACGCAGATCTTCGTGCCGGAGCCGGCCTCAGTCCTGCTCCTAGGTGGTGCATGCATCTTCCTACTGCGGCGTCCTCGCCGGAGCAGGTAGTTTGGCTGTGGAAAAAGAAAGAGGGTACGCCTCTAAAAGGGTAAGAAGTCAGAAGAGGAATAGACAGCAAGAGGAGAGGTAGGCAATATGTTCCGTAAACTCGCGTTTCTCGGCGTCGCAATCGCAATCGGTATGTTCACGGCAACCTCGGCTCAGGCCGGTCCCACCCCCGTTTGGGATGGCGACTGCACCAATTTCCACTACTTCGACGGGACGGACCTGGACGGTCACTTCGGCACACCGTTCCCTGCCGGCAACACGCTCTACTTCGGGAGTACTTCGTTCAGCGCGACCGGTGTTCCGGGACAGCCCGCCGACACCGATAACGACACGGTGACCTTTAAGATCGATGTTGAGCCCGGCTACTACCTGACGGATATCACCGCCGTCGCATACGGCAATTACGATGTGGCGGGTGCAACGTCCTATGTGGAACACGCATCAGTTCTTACAGTGACTGAGCGAGACGGCCTACTTCGGTCTTGGCAAGACACAATGCTCCACAATCCTGTGGTTGATCCCTTCAAGATTTACGGTCCTGCTCAGGCTAACTGGAACGGCATCGCCGAGATCACCGAGTTGGGCTCTTTGATCGACCCGCCGGACGACAATCTGGAGATATCGTTGTCCAGCCTGCTCACGGCTTTTGCCGACGTGGGTGGCAGCGCGAGCATCAACCACTCGTTCCAGCAGATCGGCTTCGAGTTCCATTTCATCCCTGAGCCAGGCACGCTTTGCCTGTTGGGCCTGGGGACCCTGGCCCTTCTGCGGCGACGGAGGTAGGTTGAAAGAAACCAAACATGACGCGGCAAACTCTTGGCCTCAGAGCGCCAGTTGACGCGAACTAGAGAACATGCGAGTATCAGAACACCTCACGGGACCAGCGTTCTCTGAACGCGGTCCCGTTTGTGTTTGAGTGGTGGGTTTAGGCGCGATGCGTTCCGTCGCGCCTCGGGAAAGCACAAGGTTGTTTGCAGTCTTGCTTGCGAGGTCGGTGTCTGACTGGAATCGCAAGCTGTGCTGGTTGAGGGTGCAGGCGAGCCACCTTCAGTTCCCTCGGTCAGGCTGCAATCGGGGTCCGGATCATTAGTCCAGATTTGCAGGGATGTTGGCCGGCAACCTGACGTCTTCCTGGTCTTAACCGGCTGTTTGAGGCTAGGGAAGGGTGATGGCAATAGGGCGGTTGGGGCTTATTCTCGTTCTCGGCCTTGGTGTTGTTGGATTAGCGCCGACAGTCTCGGCCGATGTGGAGATCCTGCCGACTGAGCGGACAGCCGACATGCCCGACAGTTGGCTCGTTCTCTACAACATCGGCAGTGCCGATTCGATCGAATGGGCCAACTGGTACCAGCTCCAGCGCGGCATCCCGTCAGAAAACATGATCGGCCTCATCGTCCCGCTTGACGAGCACTTGCCTGACCTTGCGGCGGCCCAGTCGGTGATGGTTGCCGCAGTAAGAGATCTTCTGGACAACGACCCGGTGTTGGAAAGCAAGATCATGGGCATCATCCTCGGCTACAACCTGCCGGGACACTACGCCACATCGTTCTACGGTGGCCCAGGCGGATACTCGCTCGCCGACGCTCTGGAGGATATGTACGACGACGAGCTTCCGCCCGGTCCGACGACCGCAGGTGGGCAGCAGGGCCAGAATCGTCACGACAACCCGCAGTTCGGCGGAAACATCCTGCCGCTGGAAGGCCGGCCGACCAAGGCATGGATGGAACAACACCGCTACATGACCGCTCGAATAGACGGCCCGACCGTGGAGGACGCCAAGGCCCTCACTTTGCGTGCGAAGGCGATCGAGGATCCCAACCACTACATCTTTGGCGAGTACGTCTGGTACGACTACACCGACTCGGCGTTGCCCGGCTCCACTTGGTACTGGCTCAAGTGGGCCGTCGAAGAGACGGCGCTGCCCGACGTGCCTTGGATGGTGTACGATTCCGACACGCAGCAGACACCGAACGATGCATTCAGGTTCGGCACACATGACATCGACGGATGGAACGACGATCGCCTGTTTCACCCGAATGCGGGCTCACGCATTCTCGCTTTTGACTACGACAGCTGGGGGGCCACAACTGTCCGCGACACGTCGGCCGAAGGCGGACGATTCGTGCCCAACGCGCTCGCCGCCGGCTACGCTGCGGCGATCGGTTCCACGGGAGAACCCGCCTGTTGCCTGGGGCCCATTCCCGAAACATTGCTCGCCGGTCTCCGCGAGGGTTGGACGCTCGGCGAATCCTTCCATATCTCCGCCGTCTATGACGACTGGACATGGACGCTCGTGGGTGATCCGTTCCTGACCGTGCCGCACTGGTTCGACGAGCCGGCGCCCACCGTGCCCGGCACGAGCGACATGAATGGCGATGGCAACGTCAACGGCCTCGACATCGAGATCCTGGTAGGTGTCTTCAGCGGCGCGATCCAGCATCCCGACCTCATCGCTGCTGCCGATGTCGACAACAACCAGATCCTCAACGACGACGATCTATTCCTCTTCTTCGGCCCAAGCCTGCACAACTCGTACGATCCGAACGTCCTGCGGGGAAGTGGCGACGTAGACGGCGATGGTGATATCGATGGCGACGACATCACCGCGTTTGTCGACCGGCTCTTCAACGGCCTGCAAGGCGACGAGCCGCTGCGCATCCAATTCGGCCCGGACATGAACCAGGACGGGGATGTCACGATTGAAGACGTGCCCCTCTTTGTCGATGCCCTCCTACGCTAATACCTCAGCGTTAGAAAGCGTCTTGCGAGCCGCGGACTTCAGTCCGCGAGGTCGTTCGCGGCGCGAAGACGTTGCATTCTCGGACGCCCGCGCGGGCTGAGTCCGCGGCTCTTCCGCCAGAGAACGACCCCGCGATGTCATACTAATAGCGGTAGTGATCCGTCTTGAACGGGCCGTCCACCGGCACCCCGAAGTAGTCAGCCTGAGCCTGGCTCAACTTCGATAGTCTGACCCCGAGCTTCTCCAGGTGCAATCGCGCGACCTTCTCGTCGAGGTATTTTGGCAGTGTGAAGACCTGCTTGTCATACTTGCCGCGGTTCTGCCAGAGATCGATCTGGGCAAGTACCTGGTTGGTGAAGCTATTGCTCATCACAAAGCTGGGGTGCCCGGTCGCGCACCCGAGGTTGAGCAAGCGCCCCTCCGCCAGCACGATGATCGAATGCCCGTCGGGGAACACCCACTCGTCCACCTGCGGCTTGATGTTCACCCTCTTCACGCCTGGCATCTTCTCGAGCGCCGCCATCTCGATCTCGTTATCGAAGTGCCCGATATTGCCGACGATCGCATTGTGCTTCATCCGCTTCATGTGCTCGGCGGTGATGACGTTGAGGTTGCCTGTCGCGGTGACGAAGAGGTCGACCTTGTCCACGACATCTTCGATGCGGACGACCTGATAGCCTTCCATTACGGCTTGCAGCGCGCAGATGGGATCGATCTCGGTGACGAGAACGCGGCAGCCTTGTCCTCGTAAGCTCTGCGCGCAACCCTTGCCCACGTCGCCGTAGCCGCATACCACCGCCACCTTGCCTGCGAGCATCACGTCCGTCGCCCGCATGATGCCGTCTACGCAGGAGTGCCGACAGCCGTACAGGTTGTCGAATTTGCTCTTGGTGACGGAGTCGTTCACGTTGATCGCGGGAAACAGCAGCTCGCCCTTTTCCTGCATCTGATACAAGCGGTGGACGCCGGTCGTCGTTTCCTCGCTGACGCCGACCATCTCCTGCGCGATCTTGACCCAGCGCTGTGAATCGCGCCGCTGCTCTGCCGCCAGGAGCTTCAGGATCACTTGCATCTCCGCGACATCGGTGCTGTCCGGGTCCGGCACTTTGCCCGCCTTGTTGTACGCGTGGCCTTTATGGATGAGCAATGTCGCGTCGCCGCCGTCATCCACAATGAGCATCGGGCCGCGGCCGTCCGGCCAGCTCAACGCCTGATTCGTGCACCACCAGTACTCTTCCAGTGTTTCTCCCTTCCACGCGAACACGGGCACCCCGGCCTTCGCGATCGCCGCGGCGGCATGGTCCTGCGTGCTGAATATATTGCAGCTCGCCCAGCGCACGTCGGCGCCGAGCTCGACCAGCGTCTCGATGAGGACAGCCGTCTGAATCGTCATGTGCAGCGAGCCCATGATCCGGGCGCCGGACAGAGGCCTCTCTGCGGAGTACTCCTCGCGGAGTGCCATCAGCCCGGGCATCTCATGTTCGGCCAGTTCGATTTCCTTGCGACCGAAGTCCGCCAGACTCAGGTCCGCCACCTTGAAATCCTGTGTTGATACGGCAGTGCTCATCGTTTTCTCCACTTTCCGCTCGGGCCTCCCAATGGCCGAGCCAGTACACTCACTCCCTGCGCCGCCCGAACTCCTGCGATCACTCGGCCGGGCTTTGTGCGACAATTACGTATAGACCCGGGGCTTCGAACGAGCCCGAGTTACTCTTGGCTGAGACCAGCGTGCGGCATTCCACGCCCTCGAAGCCCGCCGCCGAAACCTCCGCGGCAAGGTCGTCCGGCGAGAATCCCCACCAGTAATCCTGCATCGTTTCGTGAAACTCACGATTGTCGTGGACTTCCTGCTCCACAAGCAACACCCGCCCACCCGGGCGCAGCACGCGCCGCATCTCGGCGAGCGCCAACGCTGGCTTGGCAATGTGGTGCATCACAAGGCAGGCAATGGCAAGATCGCAACTCCTCCCGGCAACCGGCAGGGCTTCCAGATCACCCTCGTGGAAGACGACGTTCTTCACACCTTCCGTAGCGACTCGGTGCCGGGCGCATTCCAGCATGGCATGCGCGGGCTCAACTGCGATGACGTTCTCGAAATGCGCCGCCAAGACCGGCAACAGAAAACCCGTCCCGGCGCCGACATCCAGCACCGTCCATCGACGAGGCAGCAGCGACAGGAACGACTCGGCCGCAAAAGAATCTCCAAAGGCCGAAGCCCGTAATTCGTCCCACCTGATCGCCAAACGCTCAAAGAACCCGATGGCTTCGTCCTTCCGCTTCGCGAGGACCTTATCAAGACGCTCCACCGTACTCTTCGAGAGGCTGCGTCCCTTCAGCCATTCCAAGAGGAGCGATCGCAGATCGTTGTCCCCTCCGTTGTCTGCGGCAGCACGATATATGACGGTCGTGCCTGCCCGGCGATCGGTAACGAGGCCGGCCTCACGGAGCACCTTGAGGTGACGCGACACGGTCGACTGCGGAAGCCGCAGGACCGCCACCAACTCCGACACGCTCAGCTCCTCGCGGATCAGGAGCTGTGCAAGTTTCAGGCGTGTCGGATCCGCCAGCGCCCTGAGCAAGTCTGAGCTGATTCCCGGGCTTCTCTGCGAAGTTGCAAGTGGTGCGTTCATTCGGCAGCTTCAATATCCGTCTATGCGGATTATAGAATATAGTATCGGGCTGTCAAGCCGGAATAATTAGCAGATTCTCACATTAGGCGTCGCCTAGTCTCAAATAATCTGACGGCATCACCGGCGTTTCGCCGGTGCTGAACCCAACGATAGAATGCTCTAATATGCTGCACCAGCGACAGTTGCCACGGCCGAGATGGGGCGGTTGTCATTGGTCGAATGCAGCCGGTCATGGGAGAAATGCTAGGATGTGCTGAATGAGATGTCGGAACGATGCCCTGTATCCGAAATATGACAGAGCATTGTGACAGGGTGGCTGCGCATACCGCACGACGTTGGGATACAAGGGGGGAGGGCCGTCCCTACTTCACCGCATCTTGCAGGTAAAGCAGCGTGTCCACGGCGGGCGCCAGCAGGGGACTCTCTTCACGGCCCTCGGCCGCCTCCTTGAGGAGATCATACGCACGGTTCTGCGAATCGCGGTCGGGCCGGCCGTCGACACCCGGGGAGATTGTCGATCGAAGCAGATAGACGGCCGCTTCACTCATCTGCACCTGCCAGAGGTAGTTGCTCCCGCTGATCGTGCCCGAGTCGGTCCGGACGCTGCTTCCCTTCAGCAGTTGGATGGCGGCCTCGTAGTGTTTCGCCGCGCTGTTTGCGCCGGTCCCGACGAGCTTCTCGTCAGCCTCTTGACGCAGTTGCTGGATCCGATCGGTGAGATCATTCGGCGCCGCTTCGCCGGCAAACTCCGCGGCGGAGTTTGCGAGGTCCACCTGCCCACGAAGCGTCTGGATCTGTTGGGCTCGGGTCAGCGCATCGAAGTAGGCAATCTCGGCCGCTAGGCAACGAATAGTGGCCTCGGTGTCGCCGTCCTTCTTGATCGCTTCGAGACGCTCATCCGGTTTGCTGCCCGCCCCCTAGGACGCGGTCTGTGCCTCACGCTTGATTCCCGCTGCGGCGCGGAGCGCGTGACCGGCGAAGGTAGCTGCGCGGTCGAACTCAGCCTGTGCCAGTCCGGCGGCTTCCTCGGCCGCAGCAGCGCGTTCGCCCGCTTCCGAGACGAGTCGCGTGGCTTCCTTCAGAAGCTCGGCAGCCTGGGAGGTAAGGGTCGATTGCTGGTCCGCGATCACTCTCGCTTGCTCGGTCAACATCTCCTCGCGCTTCTCCAGGTCTGCGCGAGCCTCCCGATAAGCACCCAGCACCGTCTCGGCTTGTTCGAGCCTAAGCCGCAGGTCACGGAGGCCGAGCTGGGCACCTTCATCCTGCGCCGCTGTCTCGCCGGAATCCAGTGATTGAGGCAGACAGTTCCGCACCATCGTGGCCTCCGCCTCGGCTGAACGCGCCTCAGACGCGAGTGCGAGGTATTCGCCCGAACGCCCAGCCTCCGAAAACGCGCCGGCCGCTTCCGATTTCGCCATCTCTTCGCGTGCCTTCGTGGCTCTTACGTCCAGCGAACCGAGCCTGTCCGTAAGAGACTCAATCGCACTGGTGTAAAGCGAGATCCTCTCGTTCAACCCGGACTCGTCGCCCTCGATGGCGAGCATCCTCTCTCGCAGATCCGCGAGGGCTTTCAAAGGACTCTCCGCATCGAGCACGTCCAGGTCTCGTTGAACAGCGGCCAACTTCCTGAGTTCATCGTTCGCCTGCCGGCGCAGGAACGAAGTCTGATCGTGGAGGAACTCGGCCCGGTTTGCGAGCATCTTGCCCACGGCGAAGTAGAAGACAGCATGGACACGGGCGACCGCGAGTCTGGACGTCGCAGTCTTGCCGCCGCGCTGCAGTGGGCGCAACGTCTGAATCGAAGACTCCGCCACGCGTCGGAGCTTCTGATTGGCGGCAAGGTATTCGGTCTTCATCCGCTGAACGCAAGCGCGTGCGTTCGGCTGGCCGGTCTGAATCGAGACGGCGCTGTCGACACCACGCTGCTGATCCTGATCCTGGGCTCTTCGCAGCATGCTCGCGGTCTTGCCGAGAGACTGCATCATTAGGTCGCTAAAGACATCGGGGTGTGCAGCGGCGACCTCGGCGGCGATTTCGCCCGTAACAACCTGGTCGTCTTCAAGAAGCCCCTCCACGTCTTGGATTGCTGCGAGGTGCTGGTCCAGATTCAAGGCGGCCCGGCGGATGGTGTCCACATCCTCCTCGACCGCCTTGTCGATCGCGCGCTCCTCCTGCATGAACATGTCGAGGTAGAACGGTGTGCCGGCAATGCCCCCGATCAAGATGACGCCGATCACGACGCCCAGAATGCCGCCCACAAAAGACGAAGATTCCTTGGCCACAGCAGGACCTCCTCCGATGTTCGGTTCATCGCGTCGCCGCGCGTGTGCCTGGCGCCGACGATTCCCCCCCCGGTTGGAACGCTCCCAACATCTTGCGTTTACTATATTTATCACGAAACGCCGCACAAGTCAACAACCTGCGGGCTGGGGGGGGCTTTCGCAATCCCGCGCGCGGCTCTCACCGGGCTCAACGCGCCCTTTCTAGGACGCTCCCCCTGAGTCCCCGGCCGCCTTCGCTCACGAAGACGGCCTAGGCTGCTGGTCGATGAACTTCAGCACGTCACGCAGAGCCTGCGGGGACCAACTCAGCACGAGATAGCGGTCTGTCACCTTCATCGCAGGGCCGAGAATCCCTGCCTGAAGATACCACACGCCGTCCTCGGCCTGCTTGACCTTCACCCGCACAAGCGTCGTGCCTTTGCGCTCCGCTCGCTCGTCCAGGTAACGGCTCCATGTCGCCAGCAGCGTGTCCGTAGCCAGTTGAACGGCCTGGCGGTCGTCAATCTCGATGGCAATGGTCCAGGCGAAAGGGATCTTCAACGGGTGGGGGGGATAATCGAAGATCGCCACGTCGTCGCCGAGATGCTCAATCAAGCTGCCGTTAATGTCGATCCCGGTCTCCTGCTCGAGACGACGCCAGACGGTGGTCCACTTCCGAACATGACTCTCCGACTGCGCGGCAAGCCATGCGGCGGGCAACTTCTCGATCAGCCAGCTTGTTGGAATGTGAATGATCCCAAAATGGCGGGCGGCATCGGGGATAATCCTCAGGTGTTGGGCCGGGAAACCCTTCGGATCCGAGTACGGAACAACGACGTCCTGGTCGTTTCTTCGGTAGCACCGAAACCACGCGAGCGCTCGTCCTTCCAAGCCGATCGTCCACAGATCCTGCGTCATGCCGTCGGCACCGAGCGCCTTGACAACACGCAGATGCCTGCCACGCGCCACTTGGCCCAAGCGTTGTTCGAGCCGTGCCATCGCGATGAACCACTGGGCCACGGCCCGGTCTCCCTGTGTCTGCTGAGATGCCTTCACGAACCACGGCTCATCACGCAGCGACGGGGCCGTCCCCGCGTACGTCTCAGCGATTTTTGGGAAAGCCCCGCTCCCGAACGTCACGACGAAGAAGTCGTCCAGGCGTCCCCACTCCCACACCGCCCATCCGGGCAGACGGTCGTCTGTCAACCGCTGAAAGTGAAACCCGGCCGCATTCTCACGGCTCAGCACCGCCACCTCGGAATGCGTGTAACGACCGACGATTCGGTTCAACTGGCGGAGAACGGCCCGATGTTCCCCCTGTGTGCGGAGGATCACGGCAGCCTGGAGGTGTTTGAGCCGTAGGCTGACGCGTCCTGACGAGTCCGCCTCACTCTCACCCGGGGGATGCACGACCCGGCTCGAAACGTCCAACAGCACGAGCGCGTGCTCGAACTGGCCCAACAAGGGCAACGCGGCCCCGATATCCGCGAACACCTGCCCTTCCTCAGGGATGAGCCCGCCGGCGCTCAGAATCGCCAAGATCGAGCCGATCGACAACGATGGCGGGGCTTTCCCGTCGATTCCTGGCTGGGTTGTAGCTTCGCCATGAGCTTCGGACTCCCCGTACGGCCGGGCCATATAAGCCACTAGGCTGTCCGCCGGTACGAGCGACGAGATAGCGCGTACCGCTTCGATGTCGCCAGGATCAGCCAGTGCCGGCTGCCCCAGGCCCGCAAGAGCGACCACAACCGCTGCTGCCGCAATGCCTCGATGATGCCGCTTGCTCATACCATCACTCTCCTACTGCTCAACGAGAGCCGGCCGTTTCTGCCGCCACGTCGCATTGCCCGGCCCGTTCGCGGTCCGGTGGTTCCAGCCTTCGAGGCACACACCCTGCGCATAACGATGCCCTTGTCCTTCGTGCACACCCGAAGCGACATTTTACGTAAGGCCTGCTCTCCACGCCAACCGCAGCCGATGGGCCATGTGCAGCGGGTCCTCCCACCGGCGAACACGTCTGGTACTTTGACACGCACGTCAAGGCTCCGCAGCAATAAACCGCATCCGGTATTCGCCAGACCTATTTCTAGAATACGCTTCTTACAGGATACTAGAATCGACGATATACAACCGGTGTTGCGTTTCATTAATGGTCGTCCACACGCATTGTCGGCAATCCAGCAAGGATTCTCGGCATAGCGATCATCGCTGTGCATCGCCTGAAATGCCATACTCGTCCCGGGTCCGTCCGGTTCATTCAACGAACCGTTGGACATCCTCTCGGGGCTCGTATTATCACGTGTCTACAGGCCATTTGTCGGAGGCATTGAAATGTCCACATCGGAAATACCGCGAGAAGGTAAGTCGCCCGCCGAACACAACGCCCGCCGGGTAGGGCGGTCCACCGCCCGCGGTCCGCGCCCTGTGGCAGCCAAGGCGATCGACGATCTCAAGGGGCTCTTCCCGAGCCTGACCAACCCTGCGAAGCGTTTCGGGGCCGGCCTGCTCCTGGCCCTGGCACAACGCACGGGCGACCGCGGCAGCGTCTGTGTTGTACGCCTCGGCAAGTCTTTCTCGACAGCGGGGCAACGGCCGCTCTCGAGCATCCTCGACGCCGTCGACGCTTCGGCACTCGCCAAGCTCTTGGGCGGCCTGGCACATCGGGACCGGGTAGTGCTGGCTCGGGCACTCTTGCTCGGTGCTTCAACACACCACGAGTTGGCTCTCGCAGTGAAGCTCCAAACGGGCCCGCTGTATCATCATCTCCATGAACTGGAGCGGGCGGGTATCATGTTTCGACCCGACCGCAACACCTACCGCCTGTCAGAGGTTGGACGGGTTGCGCTCCTTGTCGTGAGCGGGCTGGGGTCATTGGCGGAGGGAGGTGGCGGGCGATGGAAAACCAAGCCTTGGCGACATCGGTCGGGGCGGTTGACAGGCGTACACCGACCGGCCGAGAGGCAATCTGCGAAGAGCAAGCCCAAGGTCCGATAAGGTATGTTATGTTGCGTTGGCGGTGGGGGGCTTGCTCAGGGACGCGTCTCGCCGAATTCCTTGGTTAGGTCGTGCGAATCCCACAGAATGATCTCCCGGCGCGTTCTATCGTAACTGTACACATTGAGCTTCTTGGCGGCCGCGTCAGTTACGTACACCAGTTCCGTATTCAACGTGAACTGCCCGGTGACAAGCACATAGTCGCCGCCACGGTCCAACTGCCCGAACGCTAGGGCCTGATTCTGCCCGCCCGTGGTCGCGAGAATGATCCCGACGAGTAGAACCATCGCAGTCACGGACAAGACGCCTATCGTTAGTCGCTGATTTGCCTGCATCGCGTGTCTTCCTTCGGAAACGTGCCTCACGGCCTGCTCCATCCCCCCGCGTCGAGTAAGAGCGGTCAAGGCGTACCGCGAAAATCCCTCTGAAGGTCACGGAAACCGACGTTGAACACCCGCCGGTTGTTCTGGTCTCGGTTGGGAACGAATACGTGCATCCGTCGATGTGCAAGATCAATGACATAGAGTGCGTCGACACCGTCATGGATCTCTCCAGCGACGATCAGATAGTTCTGCCCCAGTGGCGCCGCCTGTGCATAGGCCGCCGGCAGTTGCCACGAGGACAGAATCAGCGTCGACAGCAACACGAGGTTGACACCGACGAGCAACACGATCACAGCCCGCTTCGTCATGCTCGTACTCCTTCCGGCAACCGGTCTCTCTTGGCGCCTTCTCTGACAGCCTCACTGTCCACTCAAGTCGCGCGTCATCGACTCGCCGCCTTTGACCGACGGCATACTTCAGTTGTGCGAACGCTTGCTGGCGTTAAACCCGACGCCCAGAGCCGCCAGCAGGAAAACACCCGAGAGCACCCACTCCAGCACGGGATTCTTGTCGGGCAGCCGCTCGATGTTGCCTTCGCTGACAGAGTCGTCGTTTATCTGCGCGTTCAACGGCGCCGTAAACAGCAGGACAGCCAAAGCGACACAAACCAGTATCTTCCGCATCACGTTCTTTAGACTCCGCTCAAGGGTCGATTCACTATCAAAAGGCCCTTCTGGCAACGGCAAATTGTGACACCGGCGTCTCGTCGGTGGAATCACAGGCGGGACGCCTGTGCCACAGCTTTGAGATAGTCCCCACCATTGTACGCCGTTTCCCAAGGAACACAACGTCGTCATCGCAACCAAGCGCCGTCAACACGGTGACGCCGGCCACGTCGATTCAAGCGGCTTGCTGATCGCCCGAAAGACCTCGCGTGGCATGTGGACCGTGCCCCAGCTCTTCGATAACTGTGTCTGATGCTTGGCGTACTCCTCCACCATGACCAGCCAGAAGCTGTATCTTCGGCCCGCAAACCGCAGGCTGTAGCCCCCCTGCTCCTCCTCAGGGGATCCAGCCTGTTGCCGCTCGCCCGCCAGCCAGTACGCAAACACGAACACGGCTGCGTAGCCCTCGCCAAATACGTCCTGCCAACTGAGCAGCCCCGTCACGTCGTCCCGGGTCACCCAGTTCTTCCGCCGGACTTCACCGCCCCCCGCCGGCGATATGCTCTTCCTGCCTTTGACGTCAACCAGGCAAGCAGGTCCCGATGCCGGATAAACGATGTAATCAAATGTCTTGATCCCGGTCCGTCCCCGAACGAAATGATGCACGTCTTCAACGGCTACGTATGGTGTTCCCCGCCGATCGAGATGGGTCTCGAAAGCCAGTTCGTAGTGTGTTCGCCTGAGACTCACGCATACCCCTGCCAGTCTGTTCACGAATCCGCCGACGCCATGCTACCCCCCTATCATATCGACCTGTCCACCCTTGAAAGCCATGTCAACCTGACGCAAAGCATCGGCGTCCCTCCGGTAAAAGATTGCCCCCCTCCCGACCGTCATCACCCTTCCTCACTCCACAAGCCGCACTCGCAACGCGCGGGATTCACGATATTCTCATTATAGCTAGTTCTATATATATGGAATACCAGAATATAGATAGTTCCTTTGCGACACACGCGCTCCGACGGTAAGCATGGGCGCCCCGCCGGTCAAACACCTTGATCCCACTCGCCTTCTCATCGCTCGATCGTGAACGGCGCCAGCGCGGTCCGAACATCGTCTCCGCAGACCGAGCAGTGCAAGCCTTTGGCGATTATACTCCCCTGATGCGTGTAATCGCTGGTCGATATAAGGGACGAAACCTCCTCGCCCCCCGTGGCCGCGGAACGAGGCCCATTCTGGACCGTGTCAAGGCAGCCTTGTTCGATGTCCTCGGCGTGAGGCTTGCCCAGCCGGGCGCCCTGCCGCCCGCAGATGTGTTGGATCTCTTCGCAGGCAGCGGCTCGCTCGGCATCGAAGCACTGTCACGCGGCGCCGCCTCTTGCGTGTTTGTCGAGACTGACCGCGCGGCGCTGGGCTGTCTGAGACGCAATCTCGCTAGCCTCGGCATCGGACCGACCGCCCGTGTGTTCATGGATCCGGTGGAGGTCGCCCGCGCAGCCCCACCACCACCGCATGGCTTCGACCTAATCTTCCTTGACCCTCCCTACGCGTTGAGTGAAGACATGTCGCCACGGTCTCTGATGCAGCGAGCCGTGGCCAGGCTCGGCACGACAATCCCCGCCGGCCCGGACGCCTTACTCGTCTGGCGACATGCGGAGAGTTGCCGGTTGCCCGACTCGTTCCCCTCCGGCTGGGCGTCGTGCGAACGGCGTACTTGGGGTACGATGGCGATCTCGTTCTTTCAGCGGTCACAAGAGGGTCACCCGTGAGCCACCGCCCCGGCAGTCAGTCAGACCAACTCACACTGCGAAAGGCCGCCGTTCGCGTCGTCCGACAGCTTCAGGACGCCGGATACGACGCCTTCTTCGCCGGCGGCTGCGTTCGGGACATGCTGATGGGCAAGCGCCCCCACGACTACGACGTTGCCACGGCAGCCACCCCGGAGCAGGTCGTCGGCCTCTTTCGGCGAACGCAGCGGGTGGGCGCTCAATTCGGCGTTGTTCTCGTCAGGGTCGGCCGGTTTCCCGTTGAGGTGGCGACTTTCCGAAAGGATATAGACTATCGCGATGGCCGGCATCCCTCCGGCATCCGTTTTACGAACGCCAGGGAAGACGCGCGGCGGCGGGACTTCACCATCAACGGCATGTTCCACGACCCGCTCGGCCGTCGCATAGTCGACTTCGTCGACGGTCGCAAGGACTTGGAAGCCGGGATCATTCGGGCGATCGGCGACCCGAAGAAGCGCTTCGCCGAGGACTACCTGCGGATCCTCAGAGCGATCCGATTCGCCGCCCGCTTGGGCTTCACGATCCACCGCACCACATGGTCCGCCATGTGTGCGGAAGCCCCGTCGATTCGCGGGATCAGCCCGGAGCGGATTCGCGATGAGCTGGAACGGATGCTCACGGATCGCAACCGGGCCACGGCCTTCGATTACTTGTGTTCGAGCGGCATGCTCGAACATCTCTTCCAGGGCGCGGACGAGCTTCGGTCCTTTGCAGCTCACGCCCAAAAACTCCTGGCCGTGCTGCCCAGCGAAGCCGGGTTCGATCTTGCGCTGGCTGTCCTGTTGCACGGTCTGCCGACATCGAGCGTTGGAAAAGCGTGCGACGCCCTGCGATGCAGCAACCAGACGAAGCGCGTGGCGAAGTGGCTCATCGCGAAGCAGGATGCAATGATGCGTCCCGATGATCTCACGCTGGCAGACCTCAAACGCCTGATGGTCGCCCCCGCGTTCGACGATCTGCTTCGGTTCCACGCGGCGAAGCTGAAGGCCGCCGGGCGACGCACGACGCCGTATCGCCGGATCCTGGCCAGAGTTGTGGCAATCCCTCCGGAAGATGTCGCTCCCCCACCGCTCTTCGATGGCCACGATCTCGCAAAGCTCGGCGTGCCCGCGGGTCCCCTCTACAAGACGATTCTCGACAAGGTCTATTACGCCCAGCTAAACGGCGACGTTGCAACCCGTGCGGCCGCCCGCAACCTTGCCCGAGCACTCGTCGAGAAGCACAGCCGATAGCCCCTCTGGCGAGCCCTTGGCGGCCGAGCACGAAGCCAAGCGACGATTGCCGCCAGAATCGCTCCGACGACGGAGCGTCGGCCCCGGATTTGCCCTTGAACCGCCCCAGAATTACTGTATCATGCAAGGTTCGGTTTTTTCTGAGGAGCACAGCGATGGCAGTGGATATCCAGCCCGGAAGTACGGTCAAGGTCAAAGTCACCAAAACGCCGACCAACGAGTCGGCGGCCAAGACGCTCTCCCGCATCTTCGCCAGGGCGGAAGGAGGGCTGAAGGCCCGCAAGCAACGGAAGGAGCTGATCCACACCGCCGCCGTCATCGCCCGACGAGGCGGCCGCCCGTGGGTGGTGCGCCCGAAAGCGCCCCGGCTCTTCCAGCCCACCAAAGGCGCAGACTGCACGCTCTTCACCACGTGCGGCCTGATCGGCGATCTCAAGAGTGTCGAACACTTCATCGAGGTCGAGTCGGCGAGCTAGTGCGTTGTCGCGCTCGTTTTTTTCAGGGAGAGGGTACGACAAAGTTCCACTTTGTCGCCGCGAGCGAGCGAAGAGAATCTTTGCTCTACCCGAAATATCGACGTTGACGAAGCACTTGGGCCGGTTGACTTTTTCTGCAGCGGCCGACACCCCCGTCAGTCGCCAGAGAACGTTGCTCTTCGATGTCCGGCGCGGAGGTCGGACGCTAACCTGTCTCTCAGACTGCGATCTGTCCTCGCCGATCGGGTTCAATCATGGATGGTACCCACCCGCCAACAGCCAACGACGGAACAGGCCTGGTCGCGCTGGACCCTTGGCTTGAGCCGTATAGAGCCGCGTTGCGCAACCGATACTGTCACTACGAGACCGCCCTCCGACACATCGTCGAGACCGAAGGTTCACTCGAAGCGTTCAGCAACGGCCACCGGTACTACGGACTCAACCGCGGCGAGTCGGACGGCAAGCCCGGCGTATGGTACCGCGAATGGGCGCCAGCCGCGGATGCACTGTTCCTCGCGGGCGATTTCAACAACTGGGACCGTGCGGGCCTCCCCCTGAAGCGAAATGAGTTCGGCGTCTGGTCGGTCTTTCTAACGGATGACGAGTACGCCAACCGTCTCACACACGGCAGCCGCCTCAAGGTCCACGTCCAGAGCGGACTCGGCCCAAAGGACCATCTGCCTGCTTACATCCGCCGGGCAGTGTACGACCCCCGCTCGCATGACTTCTGCGGGCAGTATTGGAATCCGCCCGAGCCTTTCGCCTGGCAGAATGCGCCTCCCGCGATCCACGGAAGCCTGCGCATCTACGAGGCGCACGTCGGCATGGCCCTGGAAGAACAGCGTATCGGCACCTTCAGCGAGTTCGCCCAACGGGTCCTGCCCCGCATCGAGAATGCCGGGTACAACGCCCTCCAGCTCATGGCGATCCAGGAACACCCCTACTATGGCTCATTCGGGTACCAGGTCAGCAACTTCTTCGCGCCTTCCTCCAGGTTCGGCACGCCCGAGGATCTCAAGGCCCTGATCGACGCCGCCCACGGTCGAGGCCTGCTCGTCTTCCTCGACCTCGTCCACAGCCACGCGGTCAAGAACATCCACGAGGGCCTCGCATACTTCGACGGCTCCAGCCACCAGTACTTCCACGACGGACCCCGAGGCCAACATCCCGCCTGGGATTCCCTGCTCTTCGACTACGGCAAGCAGGAGGTCATGCGATTCCTGCTCAGCAACGTCCGCTATTGGCTCGACGAGTTCCACTTCGACGGCTTCCGATTCGACGGCGTTACGAGCATGATCTACCTCGACCACGGCCTCGAACGTGCATTCACAGGATACGACCATTACTTCCCACCGCACGTGGACGAAGACGCCGTCACCTATCTCATGTTGGCGAACCGCCTCGCCCACGATGTCAACCCGGCCGCGATCACGATCTCCGAAGACGTTTCCGGCATGGTCGGCATGGCCCGTCCGATCGACGAAGGCGGCCTCGGTTTCGATTACCGGCTCGCGATGGGCATTCCGGATTACTGGATCAAGCTGCTCAAGGAACAGAAAGACGAGGAGTGGAACCTCGGGCAACTCTACCACACCCTCACCAACCGTCGCCGGGGAGAGAAGCACATTGCCTATGCCGAGTCACACGACCAGGCGCTTGTCGGGGACAAAACCATCGCATTTCGGCTCATGGACGCCGACATGTACTTCCACATGACCAAGGGCACGCCCAACATCGTCGTCAGTCGGGGCATGGCCCTCCACAAGATGATCCGCCTGATCACCTTTGTCCTCGGCGGCGAGGGCTACCTCAACTTCATGGGCAACGAGTTCGGGCACCCCGAGTGGATCGACTTTCCCAGAGAAGGCAACAACTTCTCCTATCAGCACGCACGGAGGCAATGGTCCCTCACCGACGATCCCCTCCTGCGATACCGCGACTTGGCGGAATTCGATCGAGCCATGCAGTTGCTCGACACCGAGCACGCTCTCCTCGCCGCGCCGGACCACGCCAGGATCCACGTCCACGAGGACAACAGGCTCATCGCGTTCTCACGCGGAAACCTCGTCTTCATCTTCAACTGGCATCCGTCCACCTCACATACCGACCATCGCATCGGCGTCCCGCAGGCGTGTGACTATCGACTCGTCCTCGACTCCGACCAACTGTGGTTCGGGGGGCACGCCAATCTGCAGATCGGCGAGGTCTACCCGTGGCAAAACGTGCCCGCCGACGAGAGAGACCAGAGCATACAGATCTACTTACCGGCCAGAACCGCCCTCGTACTCGCGCCGGCGTAGTCGCCTTCCAACGCACGCGCTAGACTACACAATTCAGCTTGCCGCTTTGGCGGCGATCGGAAACCGGGAGAGACGCCTCACGTGAAGCAACTCAACATGAAACGGCTCATCCTTGCTGTGTGCTGCCTGTTCCCGGCTGCATGTGAAGTGGACGACGGCCTTCGCCTGCCAGCCCGTCAGAGCCCGCCCGCCCACCTTGCCGGTTACGAACTCCTCTGCCGGATTGCCCACATCACCGACACACACATCGTCGACGAGGAGTCTCCCGCCAGATTCGCCGGCGCGCAGGACATCACGAGCAGCGCGTGGCGACCCTACGAGGCGCATTCCACGCAACTCCTCGACGGGATCATCCGCGAGATCAACCGTATCCATGCGTCCGGTCGGACAATCGACTTCGTCGTCCATACCGGCGACACGTGCGATAACAGCCAGTCCAACGAACTCGCCTGGCTACTCGACCTGTTCGATGGCGGCGAGATCAACCCGCTGACTGGCCCGGACGATCGACCGCCGGAGACCCGCCCCGACCCCCTCATGGACCCACACGCCGCGTTTCAGGCGCAAGGGCTCTACCAATCGGCTGTCCACGGAGATGCGGCGTCCGTCCCGTGGTACGTCGTTTTCGGGAACCACGACCGCTTCGCGATCGGCGTCTTCCCCATCTTCCAGGACTTCCTCGGCAGACGAACCGCCCCACTGCCCTTCTCAGAAAGACCCGGCATCCTGTTGCCGAACTTCTTCGACCCCCTCGCCGGCTTCACCCACGGCACCGTCACGCCGGCGAACCCAGGACCCCCGCCGCTTCTCGATCCCCCCGCATTCGTATTGCCGAATCCCGGACGCGGCTACTTCAATAAGGGCGAGTTCATCTCGGCCATGTTTACCACCACGACCGGCCCCCCCGGCCACGGCTTCGTCGATCCGCAGACGGATCACGCGTGGTACAGCGTCTCGCCAACGCCCGGCCTGCGGCTCATCGGGCTCGACACGTGCGAACCGGCCCACAAGATCGAAGGGTTCCCATATCAGGACGGCTCGATCCTCGGCCCGCAAGTTGATTTCTTTCGCGCCGAGCTTGACGCGGCGACGCAGCAAGGGGAAGTCGTCATCGTCACGTCGCACCACCCCAGCGCCTCGCTCTGGGAAGGATACGGCTCCGTCCTCATCGGCTCCACATTCCGCGAACTGCTCAACGAATACCCCAACGTCATCCTCCACCTCGCAGGCCACTCGCATCACAACCTCGTGTCCAACCGCCTCGGCTACGTCGAGATCGAAACCTGCTCCACGCTCGATCTCCCACAGGAGGGACGGATTGTCGAAATCTGGCGGAACCCAGCCGACGGAACGGTCGCAATCGCCTACGACATGTTCTCACACCTCGATGACGATCTCCCCGCACTCGGCGACGACCCGTTGCGATCGCTTCGCCGGGCCGCACAGCAAACCGCGCAGGCGGATGCGACCGCCGCACAACGACAGAAACGCTGGGACCCCTCCGGCGCCGACCCGCACGGGCGACCAGCGGATCGTACCGGCTTATGGCTCAGACCTGCCCCACTCCGCCCGTAACGACCCGCAATCCCCTATCCCTCACCCCCTTGTCCCTCGGTCCCTTATCCCTCTTCGCTGACATCCTTCGCCATTCCGATTACACTTCGGCGCCGAGGTGTCCCTCATGCCCGAAAGCCCGCGGCCTGCAACCGACGACGCGAATAAGAAGCCCCCGCTCAAACGGCTTCTCCGCAGGGTCCTCGTCTCCCTCGCCATCTTCTATGTTGCCTGGTGTGGTATCCTCTACCTCTACCAGGACAAGCTCCTCTTTCCCGTCGACATGGCGCCCGACCCTCTGCCCCTCCTCTACGATGCGACGACCGACGAGATCACGATCGACACCGAAGACGGCCAATCCGTCGCCTTCTTCATGCCTGCATTCCAGTCGAGTCCAGAGCGCCCCGCACCGGCGGTCATCTTCTTCCACGGCAACGCCGAGCTCATCGACTACCAATCCACGGCCGTCGAGGGCTACCGCAAGCTCGGATGCTCCGTCCTGCTGCCCGAATACCGCGGCTACGGCCGGTCCGACGGCAAGCCCGGAGAAAGAGTAATCGTCGCCGACGCCCTCCGCTTCTACGATGAACTTTTGAAGCGTGCGGATGTGGATAAGAGCCGCATCGTGATTCACGGTCGATCTCTCGGCGGCGGTCCCGCAGCCCAGCTTGCCGGCCGGCGCGACTGCCAGGCCCTCATCCTCGAGTCCTCCTTCTACAGCGCCGCGGCCATGGCGTACAAATACGGCGCGCCCGCCTTCCTCGTAAAGCACCCCTTCCGAACGGATCGCGTGCTTGAAACACTCGATACGCCCGTGCTCATCTTCCACGGCACGAACGACGACATCATCCCCGTCGCCCACGGCCGCAAACTCCGCGACATTGCCAGGAACGGGCGTTACGTCGAATACGATTGCAAGCACAACGACTTCCCCGGCCGCAACAATGAGGAGGGCTATTGGGGAGAAATCGCCGTGTTCCTGGAGCAAACCGGAATCATCGAGGAGCCCCCCTAGTGAGCAAGAAGCGGAAAAAGAGCAAGGCCGACCCGTTTCGCATCGCCGTCCTCATCTCCGGCTCCGGCACAACGCTGCAAAACCTGATCGACCGCATCGCGGACGGCAGGCTGCACGGCGTGGAGATCGCGGTCGTCATTTCCTCGCGATCCGCCGTCGCCGGGGTGGACCGCGCGCGAGCCGCCGATCTGCCGGTTGACATCATCCGCGTGAAGGAAAACCCCGAACTGGACAGGTTCAGTGACCAGATCGTCCTGACGCTGGACGCCTATGCCGTCGACCTCGTCGTCCAGGCCGGCTGGTTGTGCTACTGGAAGCTGCCCAACCGATGGCTCGGCAAAGTCATCAACATCCATCCCGCCCTGCTACCCAAGTTCGGCGGCAAGGGTTTCTACGGCCATCGCGTACACGAGGCCGTCCTCGCCGCCGGCGAGCATGAAACCGGCGCAACCGTCCACTGGGTGGATAACGAGTACGACCACGGACAGATCATCGCGCAGGACATCTGCTCCGTCGAACCGGGCGACACGCCCGAGTCACTCGCAGATCAAGTTCAGGCCCTCGAAAGAGAACTCCTCCCCGCAACGATCCTGATGATCAAGGACAATGCGATTCCAAAATCCGATGATCTGAGGTTAAGATGTCCTCGCCCCGGTCTCTAAGCCAGAAGTCGACTTCATGAAGAAGACGAGAAGTTCGAGAGTCAAGGTTTGGCAAGCCTTGGCCTTCAACGAACACAACCGCATCGAGAAGCAAGTTTCTTCGCGCCCGCGTCAACCGTACACACTGACATTTACGACTCCTCGCAACCAAACGAATTGCCAAGAAAAACGAGTATCAGGTACTATCGAAAGCAAGGGGTGTAAGCTGAGCCATGCCATTTGAAATGCGAAGGGAGCCTCTCTATGAACGATCCGAAGGAACAGAGATTCTATAAGCGGGTTCCACCCTCTCCCGACATTCTCCAGTCCAGTGTGGATTGCTCGGGAATGCGTCGTTGCAGCCATGGCGGCGCTGCATTCAGCGTTATGCTCTGCATCTTTGTTGTAGCGGCTACCGCTGTCTTGTCGGGCGGAACATGCTCAGGGCCAGGAGATCCGTCTGTACCCTTCGCAGGCGACGGCCAGGGGACTGATGGTGACGGGCTCACCGCAGAAGAAGTCGAGGAAACCGCTCGTTATGTCGTAGACGATGTCGACCTGAGCCGAGTCGTCTACCTGGGTGGATACCTGTTCGATGACCCCGATCCAACGGCCCGCCCGATCGGAGCTGGCACCTATCCGAAATGCGGTCTTGGTAGCATCAAGCATATTCAGCAGTTCTTCCAGGGAATGTTCACAGAAGCAGAGCGAATCAAATGCCATGGCCCTTTTCCTGCGGATAGTCTAGGACCTGCTCAGCCGAACGGATATGCCTACGTGCGGGGTGGAAAGAGCCTGACGAAACGAAATTGGCCAGCGGACGATCTTCCTTCGACGTGCCAGAAATGGCTTTGGGGCATTGACTGTTCCGGCTATCTGGAGCACTGCGTGTGGGCAGGCGGCCTCAAACCATTCACTGAACAGATGGGCAATGCGGACAGGCAAAATAAGGCGTCAACATGGAATAGCAAGATTCCGTCGGAATGGGATGTGGTCATGGTCTCAATCCCAGGTGAGCCCCGCCAATGGCACACTGGCGATATCACGCGATTCATCGAGCACACCGGGATGGTCGTCGTAAGCCCACCCGGCCCCAGCGAAAACGAGCCGCGGGTCAGGATCTACAACTCGCTGGGATCAAGGAAGCACGAATGCGCGTTGAACATGGACCACGAGCACGGTCCGATTCTCCTGAACTTAAACAAACTGAAACACAACAAGAAGAGCCTATGGAAGAAGTTTCAAGGCGTCCTGCGCATGGTCCCGAAGTGCGCCCTCGATCCCGCCACGGGGCAGTACTTGGGTAACGAAGAGCCGACAGCAGCCATCATTCAGGACCTCACCCGGATTGTCCAAGATATTACGGCATATCAGAAGATAATCACCGACGCGATCGACGACTACAAGAAGACATCGAATCCGAACTCGCTCGCGACGGCTATCGACACATTCGAAAACCTGTACTGTCCGGCGGTGCAGGAGATGTTCTGCTTCAAGCTTCGATACGGAATGGCAACCGTCGTCGATCCCGAAAAAGAGGCAAACCCCATCCTGCCCTACTTAGCCACGATCGAGTTCCCGGACGGATACCGCACGTGTGAATGGTGTGAGTAACGAGAAACTCCGAACGCCAACCGCCGCTGAATATATGGAGCATGACAGCGGTTGCAGCACAAAGCAAACGGCCCGGCGAATCTGATCGCCGGGCCGTTGTCGATGTCATCTTCACGGAATGCAAAGCCGCGTTAACGCTTCGAGAACTGGAACCGCTTCCGCGCGCCCGGTTGGCCGGGCTTCTTCCGCTCCACCTTTCGGTCGTCACGCGTCAGATACTTCCCGTCACGCAACGTGCCCTCAAGGCTGGAGTCCGCCTTTAGTAATGCCCGGGCCAGTCCGAGCATGATCGCGCCTGATTGGCCGGTCTGCCCGCCCCCGTGAACATTGATGAACACGTCAAACTTGCCCAACGTCTTCGTCGCCTTCAGCGGCGCGATAGCATCCACCCGGCTCCGCTCGTCGAAGAAAAAGTCATTGATCTCACGTTTGTGAATCAGGAACTTGCCGGTGCCGGGCCGGATTCGCACCCGCGCGACCGCGGTCTTGCGGCGACCGGTTCCCCAGAAGTAGTCGCCGCCCTTGATCGAAGCCGCTGCGGGCTCCGTCGCTGCGACCGGCGCGGGCGCGTCAGGTTCCGCAGTCACGGTTGTTTCGATCGGTTCCCCTGCCGCTGGCGGCGCGGCCGTTTCTGAGGCTGCCGGCTCGGCGGCGGGTTGAGGTGGACTTACGGGCTCCGCCGGTGCTGTGCCTTGAACCTCGGGCGACGGCGCCGCTGGCGTAGCCGCCTCGGGCGATCCGGCCTCGGGATTCTCTGGCGTCGTCGGCTGATCGGACAAGGTTGAACTCTCCTATCGGCTCAATGGATTCAATCCAGGTCCAGCGGTCGGCAGTGCTGGGCCTGGTGAGGATGCTCACTTCCTCGATACACTTTCAACTTCGTCAAGAGCTGTCGCCCCAGCGAATTCTTCGGCAACATGCGCCGAACGGCTAATCTGATGATCTTGTCCGGGTGGTTCTCCCGGAGCTTCGCATACGAAACGACTGTGCGACCGCCGGGATGGTAGGAATACGAATCGTATTCCTTCTGCTCCGCCTTCCGGCCCGTCACCCGGATCTTCTCCGCGTTCGTCACAACCACGAAATCACCGGTATCCGTGTGCGGTGTATAGGTCGGCTTGTGCTTCCCCATCAGCACCGTGGCCAGCCTCGCAGCCAGCCGTCCAAGGATCTTGTCCTCGGCATCGACCACGTACCACTCCCGCTCGATCTCACCGGTCTTCGCCTGATAGCATTTGTCCGTCACAAATGACATAGTTCCCGTCCACGCTGCAGGCCTGCGATCTCAACAACACAAG
Organism: Planctomycetota bacterium; assembly: GCA_043813895.1. Taxonomy (GTDB): domain Bacteria; phylum Planctomycetota; class Phycisphaerae; order UBA1845; family UTPLA1; genus CAZTAR01. The sequence continues at coordinate 29,031 of JBDRKQ010000021.1, read as the reverse complement.
AACACCGCATTGTACTTGCGATGCCGTCGGCGTCAAGCCCTCCGCCGGGCGAAATCCCCGACTGGGTCCCAGGCAGCTTCGGCTGGGCATTCCAGAGCCGGAAAATAGGGCCTCCCCACCCGGCGACAGGAGCCTCCGGCCTTGGCCGCAGAGTGGGCTGGATGGGGAAGCCCGGGCGCCCCATCCCGTTTCGGCTGCCCAGCAGGCAGCCGATCGGGGTGGGGGACGGAATGATCCGTGGAGAGCCCGCTGGTGCGAGAGTCCCTTTCTCGCACCCATCCGTGAACGGAGACGCAAACCCCGCTTGCCACGATCTCGATATGGCTATAATGGTCCTTCGCGGCGTTTCTTCCTGATCCTTGTTGTCCACCATCAACGGCCGGCCCCTTCTGAGAACGAGAATCGAGCCATGCTTAAAGCAGTCACACAGTTTTCCGTCTTCCTGGTCAACAAGCCCGGCATCCTCTCACGCCTCTGTGACGAGCTTGCCGCAAACAAGATCAACCTTCAGGCGCTCACGCTCGTCGATTCCGTCGAACACGGCGTCTTTCGGCTCGTCGCCGAAGACCCGGCAAGGGTCCGGACCGTCCTCAAGTCCCTTAATCTTCCCATGACCGAAACCGAAGTCCTGTCGGCCAATCTCTCCAACCGTCCCGGCGCGATGTCCGATCTCTGTGCGAAGCTGAACAGCCAGCACATCAGCATCAAATACGCCTACGTCACAAGTGGCGCCGTCGGCGGTCGGACGACAGGCATCTTCAAAGTGGACAATCTCAAGAAAGCTCTCCGCGTCGCCGAGCCGCGAAATGCCCGTCGCCAGGAGAAGAAGGTCGTCCGCGTGCGAAGGGCGACTCGGCAAAAGTAACATCCACCGCCGGTAGACGCCCGCCGGATCAAACCGCGCCCCATGCTCACTGCGGCCTGATAAACCGCAATGACTTGAGCTTGGAGAAAACCCCCTCGTCAGTCTCCGGTGTTGGCTCGAGCGCGTTAACCTCGTCGGACGAGGACATCAACGCAACCTCGTACCCCACCGCACTGTTCAAGAGCTCGCGTCGCGGCCGGTCCGACCACGCCAGCAACACCCCCAGTATCGTCGCGTCGCGTGTCTGCATCCGCTGCTCAAAGTCTCCCACGAGGCGATCGCGTAAGTCGTACAGCCCGCGCCACAGCAACAATCGCTTCCGCTCCCCGTGATCGATCCTGACGACATCCAGCGATCTAAACGCGGCCCGAACGACCTCATCAAGCTGCGCGTCCAGCATCTCACCTAGAATCACGTGCCGAAACAGAGAAGGTCCATTTGCTCTTCCGTCGCACAACACGAACCGGACGCGCCAATCCTCCCCGGCCACAGCCAGGGCACACTGTCGCAGCATCGCCGGCGTCTGCAAATGCCCGTCGATCTGAAACTGATACCGAGACTCCAGGTCTCCCGGAACATGTCGCGGCAGCTTGCCGTCCCGTTCAAGCGCGAGGACGCTCCGCAGAATCGTTGCGTTGTAGCAGTTGATTGCATAGGCCAGGCGGCTGTCACGATCGGGGAAGAACCGCGGCGTGGACTCCGGTCCCACGCGCGCGACGCGTGCCAGAAAACGATCCAACGAACTGCGATCGGCGATCAACCGCGCGTAGTCGACCCGCTCCCCAACGACGCCGCGACTCAGCGTCAACCCCCAATCCGACCAGTCCATCGCCAACGGAACATCGTCGCCGCGTCTGCCGACTGAGGGCTCAATGACACGCGGTCCGCACCCCGCCCAAGCGACGCAAAGACACAGGCATGTCGCGAGAACACCCGCCCGCGCAACGAGACTTCTACGCAACAGGTTAGCGCGTTGTCGCAGCTCAAGTGATAGGTGCCACTGGCGGCTTGCCCGCCAGTGTGCCACCGGCGCCCTACAGCGCATGATACAGAAAACCTCGCGCCGTCTTCTCACCGAGGTGACCCTCTGCCACGAGCCGATCGAGCATGGGATTCGGAGCATAGCATTCGTCGCCGCCGGTCTCCTGATGACACTCCGCCAGCAAACGCTGAACGACATCCAAACCGATGCGATCCGCCAATGCCAGCGGCCCTTCGGGGTAGTGGAAACCATGTTCCATCGTCAGATTCACGTCGCGCGGCAACGCGATTGTGTCAGCAACCAACGCCGCTTCGTTCAGGACTGCCGCGAACACTCGCCCGAAGATCCACGCCGCGCGGTCGGCCGGCGCCTCCAACGCCTCGGCAAACTCAGCGAGCGCGGGCGACGGCGCCCATCCGGAAACATCCTTCAGCGGGCACTCGTAGGCCGGAGTCGACTCACCGTTCTGATAGTGGTAGAAACCGCGGCCCGTCCTGATGCCGACATGCCCGCCCGCCACAAGCTTCTCCTGAATCGCATTGGGCCTGAAACGGCCGGCCCCGCCGAATCCCGCGTGCAGTGTCTGCACGGCGTGCAGGCTGTTGTCAACGCCGGCGGCGTCGAGCGCCTCGAACGGCCCCAGCTTGAAGCCCCCGACCTCGCGCACCGCCGCGTCGATCGACCGGATGTCGGCCTCACCTGTATCGAGCAGCCCCAACGCCGCAAGGTAATACGGCGTCTCGACGCGATCGCCGATGAAGCCTGGGGAGTCTTCCACCTTGACCGCAGTCTTGCCCAACTTCGCACAGACAGCCCGCGCATCGACTAGTGCCTGATCGCTCGTCGCCGGACCCTGAACCAACTCGACAACCTCCACGATCGCCGCGGGACTGTAGAATCGCATCCCAAGGAACCGCCCGGCCTGACTCAGACCTTCCCCAAGCTCGCCGATCGACAAGCCCGAAGTGCAGGTCGCCAGCAGCGTCCGTGGAGAAGCCACGGCATCTAATCCCGCGAGGGTCCGCCGCTTCAGATCGATCTCCTCCGACACCGCTTCAATAATACACTCGGCATCCTTCAGACAATCCTGACATTCCGCCACGCGAAGCCGAGACAAGATCTCTGCACGTGCTGCGGCCGTCAGCTTGCCCGCTGAGACGCGACCGTCAAGCCGCCTCGCGATCAGCGCGTACGCCTGCCCCACGGCCTCGGCGGTCGTGTCCAACGCCTCCACGACGAAACCGGCTGTCGCCGCCGCTTCGGCTATGCCGGCACCCATCGATCCCGTGCCAACCACACCCATCAATCGCTCACTCTTCACGTATCGACTCCAGTTTCCGACTCCTCGCCATCTCCTCACACAACTATCTCGCTCGACCGCCGCTCTCCCCCGGTGGACAAACTGCCGGCATGACGAGGCGCAATGCAAACCCCCTTTCTTGTACCAGAGACACCCCTCCGACGCCAGCCTCGCCGCCCATGGCCGACGGGGAGCACCGAGTCGCAGACCGAAGCCGCCCCTGTTTGAGGAAGCCATCAGTGCTCGCCAAGAGGGCTCCTTTGTTACGAACGACGTTTGCTTCCCGGCGATCGCGGCTCCGATCCGGTCAGCGGCTTCTCAAACACGCTCTCGGTACTTCAGGTCGGCCGCAAGCCGCCGACGCTGTGGCGCCCGGTCATGGACTGTCCTGTCGAATCTACCACGTGCTCCGGCGGCAGGAAGGTGGCCCCCAGACAAGCTCGAAACCGCCGAGATCGGGCGGAAATCCCCGATTTCGCCCCCACGTCTTGACAGGCGGGAGGTGCGGTCGTATGACACCCGCTTGCGCTGGCGGTGCGACTTGAGAACGTAATCCTCGACGCGCTCGACTGCGAGAAGCAGGTGGGAGTCACCGCATCAAGAATAAGGAGTTTCGGAAAATGAACAGGATGACCGCCCTTGCCGTTTTGTCCCTGGTGATCGTCATCACGGGGTGCGGCCCAAAAGGCCCGACGGCGACCGTGGACCTCAGCTACACGACGCAACCCAAGACGCCCCTCGACGAGCAGCACATGCACATCGCAGTCCGCAACGCGAACATGGCGGGCGACACGGGGGAGTACGACCAGGACAAGTGGTCCGTCATGACGGCAGACCTGATCCAGTACAACCTCCAGCGCGCCGCGGAGCGGCACAACATTCCGCTTCAACTCGTCGATCGTGAGCACCTCAAGTTGGCGATGGAGGAGACCGACCTCGCGGATGCCGGCATTACGGAATCTGATGGCAGCGTCGCGACGGCCGCAATCAAGGCGGCCACGGCCATCATCACGAGCAAGGTCACGATCAAGATCGACAAGCAGAAAGGCAAAGGCCGAACCGTCAGCGCTGGCAGCATGTTCGCCTGGGCGAGAGGCGGAGGAGGGTCAGTCCAGACCACGGAGGTCGAAAAGGAATCCCGGAACATCACGGTCGTTTGCCAGTTCCAGTTGAAGGCCGCTGGGAGCAACGACATGCTCGCGTCGCACAGCGGAAAGCCGCTTCAGGATTATACGCGCGGCAAGACCAGCCCCTTCTTCGGTGGCAGCAAGACCGAATCCGACATGACGCCGCGAGACAAGGTGATCGGCGACATGATCGAGGTGCAACTGAGGCAGTTTATGGCGAAGTTCGTGCCGACCGAGATCGAAGCCACCGTCAAGGTGAAGCCGGGCAAGACCGAGATGAGCGTCTCCGGCGTCAGGGCGCTGGTAATCGACGATTACGAAACAGCCTTGGACAACTTCAAGGCTGCCGTCAGCGAGATGCCTGACGACCACGCCTCGTATTTCGGCGCGGGGGTCGCCTGCGAGAAGCTCAATCGGCTATCTGAGGCATTGCAGTATTACAAGCAGGCCCAATCGCTCAAGACGAAAGAGGGTAAGTACGCGGACGCCGTCGCCCGCGTGTCGGCCTTCCTCTAACGCCTGAAGCCGGCCTGACGCGCGCCTGCGCGGGTCGGTGAGTGGACTGAATAGTTTGGGTGCCCCGCCCCTTCCAGGGGTGGGGGACATGCGGAAGTGTGAACAAGATGCTGAAAACGTGATGAACGCGGCCTGACGTATCAGGCCTTGTCTAGGAGGACAACAATCATGAAGGTGCTCGGAACAATCGTATGTGTGGCCTTGGTCGCCGTGTTCGCGATGCCGAACCTCACGATGGCTCAGGACTTGGCGAGCGAAGCGCAGAACAAGCTCCTCTCGAAGCGAGCGGCCGAGGCCGACGCCTATCGAAAGCTCGCGGAGTGCGTGAACGGTCTGCAGATCAACGCGGAAACGTATGTCAGGGACTTCGTGACGGAGTCTGACATCATCGAGACCGATCTGGACACCTTTGTCCGAGGTATTCGCCTCGGTGAGGCGAAGTGGGATTCAGAACTCGTGTGTACGGTTGAGGCGGAAGTCACGGTCGCCAGCGTGATCCAGGAACTCAAGGCGATCCACAGCCGCCACTACCGGGGTGACTCGCTCAAGGCCGTTGACTTCGACTCGATCAAGCAATACGTGAAGAAAGACGTCATCAAGGCGTATGGCATGGGCGCCCCGCGGCCCGAGCTTCCCCCGGATATCCCCGGCGGCGACATTCCCGTACCGAATGGCGTGTTTCTCCCCGACCCGATCGTCCCCGACATCTGGAAAGCCGTCGGCCCGCAGGAGAGGCTCATGGCGGTCCGTGCTGCCCGTGTCGATGCGATGCGCCGGCTCGTCGAGCGGATCAAGGGGCTTCGCATCAACAGCGAAACGCTGGTTCGTGACTTTGTGGCCGAGTCGGACGTGATCACGACCGAGGCCAACGCCACGCTCGTCGGCGCGCAGGAAGTCGGCAAGCCATACTACCATCATGACGACCTGATCGCCGAAGTGACGATGGAAGTGCCCGTCGAGTCCGTCATCACCACCATCAAGAAGCTGCACACGCGCCACTACAAAGGCGACAAGGTCAACGCCATGGACATCGAGAAGATGACCCAGCATCTCAAGCGCCAGACTTTCAAGGCCACGGGCATGGGCGTGCCAAGGCCGCAAGCGATCCGGATTGCCGCAGCCAAGGTTCAGGTCAACATTCCCGATTGGGCCGCACAGATGATCCGGGCCGAGGGCAACGGCGTGCCGCCGGCGGAGATGGCGGGAACGCCTCAGGGCAAGCTCATGGCAGCCCGGGCGGCCGAACTCGACGCGAAGCGAAAGCTCGGCGAGCGCGTGATGGGATTCATGATCGACTCGAGCACGTCGGTCCGAGACTTTGTGACCCAGCACGACGAGATCAACACCCAACTCGCCGGCTTCATGACGGGCGCCTACGTCAAGAATACCTCCTACAGCAGCGACGGGACGGCGACCGTCGTCGTCGAGATGCCGGCCATGCCGGTCTGGGAAGCGATCCACGTGTACATCCGGATGGCCAGGATATAGCGCGACCGCCCGAAAACGAAATAAGGTGCGTCCTCGGCAGGCGGACCCAAGGCCGCTTGCCGTGGACGCTGCTTGAACAAAGCCGATTCACAGAGGAGTGAGCCATGCTCAAGAAGTTGACCTGCGTACTGCTGGCAGTCGCCTTTGCAGTCTTTCTCAGCGCCTGCGCCGAGAAGGACATCAAGACTACGCACAAGGAAGAGATCCAAACCGAATCCACGCCCACCGACGTCTCCCCCGGCGAGATGATCGTGGAATAGCGCGGGGAAACGGAGCCCAGTCCAGCGGATCACAGCCGCCAGCCGAAGAGCCGCGGACTTCAGTCCGCGCGGCCTTTCTTGCAGCGGGAGGTTTCGCTTGTTCGGGCGGCCGCGCGGACTAAAGTCCGCGGCTCATCCTCGCAAGACAATCCGTGTTCCCCGTCGGCCACAGAGCGCCGACGCCACCTGTGGCACCGGCGTCTCGCCGGTGCAGTGCGAAGATGAACATGTCGCGTCTATTCGTCGTCTCGGTGTTCCTGGTCCTGCTGGCCTCGCAGGCCTGCTGCCACGACGATCAGCAGATCATCGATCGGCACGAGCAGACACTGGCCGCCGAGGATGATTGACCCCCCCAATCCCGCCGTCCCGGACGATTCGCCAGCCGGCCCACTCATGAAACCGCACGAGGACGATACCTGGTACCATGACGGCCTGCCGTTCAGATGCACGCAATGCGGCAACTGCTGCACCGGCTCGCCTGGCTACGTCTACGTCAAACGGGAAGAAATCGAGAAGATCGCAGCCTTCATCGGGCGCGAAGGCAAGGGCCTGACGAAGAAACACATTCGCCGCGTGGGGATTCGATACTCGCTGACGGAAGACGCGCGGACTGGCGACTGCTGCTTCCTTCGGACGCGCGACGGCAATCGCCAATGCGCAATCTATCCCGTCCGCCCCCTTCAGTGTCGAACATGGCCGTTTTGGAGGAGCAACTTGAAGACGATGGAATCGTGGGCGCTGGCGGCGGCGTATTGCCCGGGCATGCACTACGGGATGCACCACGACCTCGCGGCAATCGTCAAGCGGCGCGACGCCAAAACGTGGAAGGACCTCGAAGAGTGAGTGCCACCTTGGCCGAGTTGGTGACGCCGCACCTCGACCGCGCGGACCTTGCGGCACGAGTTGCCGCCTTCTACGTCGCTGTGGATGAAGCGGTCGCGGCGCACGGTCCCATCTGCCGCAACCGTGGCCTGTGTTGCAGCTTCGGTCGTTTCGGCCACAGTCTCTTCGTAACGATAGTGGAACTGGTGTACTTCGTGCGGTGCAACCGGGATCTGCGGCAAGCCGAGGGGGGCTCGACGTGCCGCTATCACGTAGATGGGGTCTGTCGGGCCAGGGATTCCCGCCCGTTGGGATGCCGCGTTTTCTTCTGCGATCCACTTTCGCAGCACTGGCAGGGTCCGACATATGAGCGTGGGCTGACGGAGCTGAAGCGGATCGGGACGGCGTTCGGCATTGATTACCGGTATGTGGAGTGGTTATCGGCGTTGGGCGAGCTGACCGCGGAAAAACCCGGCGAGCAGGCGGGATTGACTCCGTCTGCCGGAGTATGATAGAGTAGTTGTCGGCCGGTATTCCGGCGCCCACCGGGGGACGTGTGGCACCCGCCTGCGGCACGAGGCCGCCAAGCAAACCTGGAAGCCCGACCCGGGGTCTAACACAGCGTTAAGGAAGGGCAAGCGATGACCATCGCCAGAAGACTACTGTTGCTCGTGCTCCTCGTTGCCATGTCGGTGCCGGTCCTAGGCTGCGGCGTCGGCTCAACCCCCGCCGAGAACCGACGGACCGTCGCGAGAATCATCGACTACGACGCTCGCATGCTCAGGGACGACGTGGCACTGCTCATGCAGTTGCACAGGCCGCTGCGCACCTCCAGGTGGATCATCGACTAGGTTCGATCCGGATGATTCGTGTGTTGTAGCGCCGGTCCCCTGCCGCCGATGTCAGCAAGCGAACGTCCCGCCTCCCCGGATTGGACGGCGGATCTCGCACACGAGTTACCCTCGTCATGCGCCGGCCGCGAGCACATCTGCCGTTGCATCCCTCGTTCAAACCTTAATAATACGATCCCGCCGCCGTCGGCTTGCGCCGTTCGAGACCTCGACCCTTCCGTAACGATGCCGTGGGACTTTCTACGTTGTCGACTAAGATGACCGGATATCACGCAATCCTTCTCGGTGCCCGACACGCAGGCTGCACGCGTTACGCCGGTCCGCCGGGTCGCGGGCTGGAACCGTTCCAGGCCATATCGGCGCCTTCCTCCGGCAAAGCCGCCCCCGAGATCGCCCGAGCTTCCGACGCGGCCTCGGCCGTCGGCATGTGCATCGAGGCCGCGCAACAAGGAGAACGCGTGATGGTCGTCACCTTCGGCCCGGACCTCGCCCTGTGCGGCCGAAATCTCACGCTTGCGCAACTGGCCGAAGTGCCCCTGGTGCTGGTCCACTGCCAGTATCTGTGCGAAAGCCCGGAGCGCACCGTCGTCGCGGGTGACGTGGATGTGGCACTTGCCCGCCATCTCACCGTCGGCAGCCTGCCGCTGCCCGTGCTGGCGCCGAGCGACACGAACTCCGCATACCGCCTGACGTGTGAGGGATTCAACGTCGCGGAGCGCCTGCGCACACCCGTCATCGTGCTGACATCGCCGGCGCTGTTGTCCGTGGAAGCGTCGATCGACGAGGTGCTGTGCGACCCGCCGCCGATTCCCGCCGCGATGCCGCCTGGGGAGCCCAATCTACCTTTCGAGAAGACGGCCCGTCCTGGCTGCGTTCAGTTCCACGGCACGGTCGGTGACGAGCACCTGGTGCTCAATCTCGACGCGGCGACGATCGATGTGCGATTCGCCCGACTGCGCGACAAGATCCTCAACAACCGGCAAATGGCGGAACACACACGGTCCTCACCGGATCCCGACGCCGAAACGCTGCTGCTCTCGTACGGCCTCGCCGACAAGAGCGCGGTGGGTGCGGTCCGGATTGTCCGCGACGGCGGTTCGCGCGTCAGTCACCTCACGCTCCACTCCCTGTGGCCACTCCCCGAGCAGGCCCTTCGCCGGGCAACGACGCCGTTCATCCGCCGCGTGCTCCTGCCCGAGCTCAACGCCGGTCTCTACGCCGATGAGCTACGACGCTTCTTCAAGACTGTCCCCGTCGAGTCAATCACGCGTTGTGACGGGCAGCCGATTGACCCGACAATCATCGCTCGCCGAATCACGGATTGGCCCTGTGGCTGACATGACTGCCCGCGCGAGTTACCGCTCACTCGTGCCGTAAGGCGTCGATCGGATGGAGAATCGCCGCCTTGAAGGCGGGAATGATGCCGAAGATGATGCCGACGCCGGTGGAGAACCCGATGCCGAGCAGCACCGCCCAGGCCGGCACGCTGACCTCCACCATCGACGGATGGAGAGACGCGACGTGACAGATGCCATAGCCGAGCAGAATCCCGATCGCCCCGCCCGCGGTCGAAAGCACGACGGCCTCCGTTAAGAACTGGGACATGATGTCGCGCCGCCGCCCGCCAACACTCTTGCGGAGGCCGATTTCGCGCGTCCGCTCGGTCACGGAAACGAGCATGATATTCATGATGCCGATGCCGCCGACGATGAGGGAAATTCCGACGATCCCCGCCAGCACGCTCGTGGCAATCATCTTGACGCGTTCGAAATCCCGCAGAAACTCGTCCTGTCGAAAGAGGCGGAAATCATTCGGATCACCCGGTTGCAGGCCGTGACGCTGTCGCAGGACGCGCGTCATCTGCAAGGAACACTCGTTCGCCTCTTCCTCTTGCGTGGCCTCGACCGCGAAAGCCATGAAGTAGCGGGCAAACGGCGTCATCTTGATCGCTGTTGTGTAAGGCACGATGACCAGTTGATCCTGGTTCTCCCCCATCATGTCGCCCTTCTCTTCGAGCAACCCCACGACGTGGAAACGCAGCCCATTGATGAACACGTAGTTGTCCACGATCGACTCGTCGCATTGGAGCATTTCGAGCAGGTCACGGCCCAAGACGCACACATACGCCCCGTGATCCACGTCGATGGGACCGAAGAAGCGGCCCTTGTCGACGTAAAACCGACGGATGGACTGGAATTGTTCGCTCGCCCCGCGCAACTCAATGCTCTCGGCCTTCTCTCGCCCATACTCGACCGTCACCATCGAGAAAATCAGCGGTGAGATGCGGCGGACCTTGTCGCACTCCGCGCCCACCGCGCGCACGTCGTCAACGTCCAGCACGACGCGGCCGAGCATTCGTCCGTGAGAACCGGACGGATACCAGGGAACCACGAAGATCATGTTCGTCCCGAAACCCCGGAGCATCTCGGTCACGTAGTTCCCGAAGCCCTGCACGAACGACACGACCGTGATTGTCGACGTCACCGCAATGATGATGCCCAGCGTGGTGAGCAGCGCACGCGCCTTGTTCGCCCAGACCTGGATCAGTGCGGTTAGGATGTTCTGCCAGTGTCTCTCGATGACGGAGGAGAGGTAGAGCAGCAGTCTCCATAACCAGGCCACTGCGAACGAAAACGGCCCGCGTCGCGGTTCGTCGCGGCCGGCGGCCGCAGGGGGTGTGACTGTGCTCGCCGCCATATCGGGTGACTCACTCATGCCTCAACGCGTCGATCGGGTGCATGATCGCCGCCTTGAACGCGGGAATAACACCGAAAATGATGCCAACCCCCGCCGAAAATCCCAACGCCAAAACGACCGACCACGCTGGCACGTCGAGATCGATCATATTGGGATGGAAGGACGCGACGTACGAAATGGCGAGACCCAGGGCGATGCCGATCGCGCCGCCGACGGTGCTCAGCACCACGGCTTCCGTCAAAAACTGCAATAAGATGTCCCGCCGCCGGCCGCCCACGCTCTTGCGCAGCCCGACTTCGCGCGTCCGTTCGGTCACCGAGACGAGCATCACGTTCATGATGCCGATACCGCCCACGAGCAACGAGATACTCACGATCCCCGCCAGTACGCTGCCCGCGATCATCCGGACACGCTCGAACTCCTTCAGCGCCTGGTCCTGTCGCTCGAGGATAAAGTCGTCCGCTTGGCCGGGCTTGATGTCGTGGCGCCTCCGCAGCACCCGCGAGATCTGCCCTTCCGCCTGGCCGATCGCGCCCTCGTCCGTTGCCTCCGCCAGGAAGATGAGCCGGTCGCGCCGCTCGGGAAACATCTTTAGCGCGGTCGTATAAGGAATCATGATCGTCTCGTCCTGGTCGTCGCCCATAAAGCTCCCCTTGCTTTCGAGCAGACCGATCACCCGAAACCGTGCGTCGTTGATGTACACGTAGTCGTCGACGATCGATTCATTGCACTCGAGCAGCTTCAACAGGCTCCGCCCGAGCACACACACGTACGCGCCGTTGTCGATATCCACGGGACCGAAGAACCGACCGGTGTCGGCGAAGAAGTTGCGAATGGTCTGGTAGTGCTCCGTGACGCCCCGAATCGGCACGTCCTCGGCGGTCTCCCGACCGTACGACACCAGCGCCCCGGTGTAAACGAACGGCGAGATCCGGTGGACATCCTCGCATTCGATGCGAACAGCGCGGATGTCCGCCATATCAAGCGTGATGCGGCTGAGGCCTTCCCTGTGTCGATCCCACGACCAGTAGGGGCGCACAACGATGTACGAACTGCCGTAGCCGTGGAGCATCGTCGATAAATGCTTACTAAAGCCCTCAATGAACGAAACGACCGTGATGATCGAGGCGACGGCAATAATGATGCCCAGCATCGTGAGCACGGCCCGGCCTTTGTTCACCCAGATCTGAACCAGCGCGGTACCCACGTTCTGACCGTTGCGGGCCGACGTGGCCAGCAGCCAGTTTACGAATGCAGACGGCACTTTGCGGAGCCGATTGAGCATGGTCGAATCCAATGTCCCCTTCCGACACTCGGCACAAACATCAGCGCCGAGAACGGATTCTCGGCCTAGCAAGATGTGGCGCCCACCTCGTTACGCTGTCGCCACTTCCGAACGACGCAGCTTGTCCTCGCTCGCGCGATCCTCGCGCGCCACATCTGAAGCGATGAGACCGTCCTTCAGCGTGACAATCCGCCGGCACCGCTCGGCAATCATCATCTCGTGCGTCACGACGATAATCGTCTGACCCTCGCTGTGCAGGGCATCAAAGATCGACATGATCTCCTCGCCGGTTTTGCTGTCGAGATTGCCGGTCGGCTCGTCTGCCAGAATGATGTCGGGTTCCTGGGCCAGAGCCCTGGCGATGGCGACGCGCTGTTTCTGTCCGCCCGAGAGCTGATTGGGCCGGTGCTTGGCCCAACCCGTCAGACCGACGCGATCGAGCGCGTCCTTGGCACGCTGCCTGCGATGGGGCAATTGCGCGTACATCAGCGGCAACTGAACATTCTTCAAGGCGGTCGTCCGCGGCAGCAACTCGAACGTCTGAAAAACGAACCCGATCTGCCGGCCGCGGATTCGCGCCAAGCGAGATTGCGACAGCTTTGAAACGTCCTGGCCACGCAGGAAGTACTTGCCGGAGGAAGGCACGTCGAGACATCCCAGGATATTCATCAGCGTGCTCTTGCCCGAGCCGCTTGGCCCCATGATGGCGAGGTACTCGTTCGAATCGATCGTCATGTCGATCCCACGGAGCGCGCGGACCGGCTCGGTCCCGACGCGATAGGTCTTGACCAGCCGCTGCAATGCAATTAGCTTTTCGTTATCCGTGCCCAATGTGTCCCGCCAACATGCGTTCGGTCGCTCTAGCCGCCGTGATCGTCCTGACCCTCCGCCAGTTTTGCCTCGCTCTCGCCGGAGTCATCGCCTCCGTCTTCTTCCTTTTCTTCCTGCTCTTTGTCGCCGTCGGCCTTCTCTTCGTCCTTCTTCTTGTCCTTTTCGTCCTCGGCCAGCTTGACCTTCCGATCATCCTTGAGTTGATCGAGGCTGCGATAGGGACCGATGATGACCTGATCGTCCGCCCCGATGCCGTCACGGATCTCCACACGGCGACTGTCGGCGATGCCCGGCGTGATCAGGCGAACCTTCGCCACGTCGCCTTCCATGACATAGGCCACCTTGATGTACTGCGCCTGCCTGGCCCGTTCGGACAATTCGAGTGCCTCTTGCTGTCCGTCGAACGCTTTGACGATCGAGTCCGGCAGGTTCTTCCGCATCCGGTGCACGACCGCCTCCACGGGAATCGTGACGGCATCGTCCTCGACGGCCACGTCGATTTCCACGTTGGCAGTCATGGCAGGCTTGATCCGCGGATCGTCCGACAGAACCTCGAGCAGCGTTTCAAAAAAGACGATGTCGCGGCCGACCTCCTTCGAGCCCTTCGCGGCGACCCGGACCACCTGCGCGGGAACCGGTATCTGCTGGTCCGACTGAAGAAACACCCTGGCTCGTTGCCCCGGTTTCACGGACGGCACATCGACTTCGTCCACACGAACCCGCACCTGCATCTTCGACAGGTCGCTGATCGTCATGATCACGGTGCCGGGGTTGTTCATCGTCCCCGTCACGACCACCTCGCCCTGCTTCGCGCTCAGCTTGGCGACGACGCCGTCGATCGGCGACTCGATGATCGTCCGCTTGAGGAGATCACGGGCGCGACGCAGGCCGGCCTCGGTCTCGACGAGTTCGTTTTGCCGCATCACCAGAACTGCCCGGGTCTTCTTCCGCGTCGTCAGGTAGTTGGACATCTCGATGTCGCTCGTCGCATCGATCTCCGCCAACCGAAGTTGCCGCTTGCAGTCCCGCTCAGCCTGTTCGATATCAGCCTCCGCCTGCAAGACTGCCGCGCCGAGCTGCGCCACGCGGGCCTCGCCGGACTCCACGGCCGCGCGAAGGTCGTCGTCATTCAGCCGGCAGAGCAGATCGCCCGCCTTGACTTGGTCGCCTTCCTCGACGGGCATTTCCTCGATCTTTGCGACGATCTCCGAGCTGACGTCCACCTCGAGAACCGCTTCGACGTCCCCCGGCGCTTCGACCGACCGCACAATCCGCCGCTGTTCGGGCTTCGAAACATTCACGTTCAACGCGACCTCATCGGCCACATGGAGAATCGGCTTGTCTCCCTCCCCTTTGCGCAGGCTACCCAGCGCAAGAATCCCGGCGGATATCGCCGCCAACACGAGCAGGGGAATAATCGCCTTCATCTTGACTTCTCCGTCATGTCCACTCACGCCGATGCCGCCACCGTCTCATCCCGACAACGCCACATACTGCCACCCGACCCTGGCCCCGGCCGCCGCCAGACACATCAGTGAGCAGGAGACGATGGCCACGCGACGGCTCAACTGCTGGGTGACCGTCAGTCCCATGGCAACCAGCACCCAGAACCAGATGCGAAACGGATCGATCGCCGCCAGCCAGGTCGTTTCTTGCGCCGGCGCAAACATGCCGAGGTTCGTGGCGACGTCAACCGTGCGATAGGCCAGCATCATGGCCAAACGCAACACGTGAGCCAGCAGGACAAAGTAGCCGGCGTACACGCAGACCGACATCAGCGTATGGTACTCCGGCTTGCGGCCTGTCAACGCCACCGCGGCATACAAGAGCGACGAAATCAGGAGGATCGATACCAGCATGTGCAGGGGAGAAAGCACGATCGCCCCCAACCGGGCCATCAAATTCGTGAACTCCCCCTGCTTGCGAATCTCCTCCATACGCTCCTTCATCTCCATTCTGTCGATGAGGTGGAACTGCGTACGCTCCAGTTCCGCGAGCTGTTGTTCGGTCCGCTCAGCTCCGACGCGGTCGATCAGGCCCGTCTGGACCTGCATGTAACCGGTCAGAAGGTTCAGACCCAACAGGATCGCCAACGCCCAGCCATACTTGCCGGAGTCCTCGACGCGCCGGAACAGTGCAAGCGGCTTCACATACACCCAGAAGATGTGTCTCAGCCCGAGTGGTCCCAACTCGGACTGTGGGTGATCCTGATCCGCCAAAGTATCCACACTTCCACCGCCGACCGGTTCTTCGCAACCTGCCTCGCCGCGCGCACCGCCCGGGCCGCGCGACACGTCCCCCGATCCAGCCTGACTTAGCAATTCGTGGCAATCCTGTGGCACCGGCGTCTCGCCGGTGAGGCAACAGAACTTGGCCTCCTCGCTTCCACCGGCTTTGGTGCCGGTGCCACACTCAATCTTTAACTGCTCTAATCATCTTATTCGTTGTGGCTACGGCGATTATTCGCACGAAGTCGCTTTTTTGAAGAGTTTTTCTCCGGAGGGGTCTGGCGCAGGTCTGCCAAAAGCCGAAACGAGCCCACTTCCGGGCCGCAGCGCCGGAGGCAGGCTCGTATCGATTGCCACCGGGCGCCGACAAACGCCGGCTCCCGATAGCTGGTTGGGTTATCGGATGATCGAGCTCCGCCCGACCGCCTATTTCGACGTCAGCTTGCTGACCCACTCGGTGGAGACGGACTTCGGCCGCGTAATCGGCGTGCCGATGGCCCGGTTGAGGACCAATTGGGCCAACATGCCCATGGCTCGAGACACCGAGAAGAGCACGGTGTAGTACGCAAACTCGGTCATGCCAAAGTGATAGAGGATCGAGCCGGAGATCGCATCCACGTTCGGCCAGCAGTTCGCGATGGGGTTCTTGCCATCTTTCACGCGCTCCTCAGAGTACTCACGCAGGACCTTCGGAACCACGTTGAACACGCGATCGACCGTCTGGAAAACCGGATCCTCCGGCAGGTGCGCCTTCCCGAATTCGTGCAGGCCGGTGTAGCGCGGATCGGTAACGCGGAGAACCGCATGACCATACCCGGGGATCACGCGACCGCTGCGAAGCGTAATGAACGCCATCTCGCGGAGTTGTTCCTCGGTCGGAACGCCGCCGAACTTGTCCATGATCTCGAGGATCCAACTGACGCATTCCTGGTTTGCCAGGCCGTGCAGCGGGCCGGCCAGCCCGTTCAGTCCTGCCGACACGGCGTAATAGGCATCGGACAGCGCCGAGCCGACGGTATGGCACGTATTGGCGGAGACGTTGCCACCCTCGTGATCCGAGTGGAAGTTCAGATACAGCCGCATGAGCTTGGCGAAGGCCCCGGCCGGATCGGCGATGCCGAGCATGTTCGCGAAGTTGGCCCCGATGTCCAGTCCATGGGTCCACTGCATGACGCTGCCGTGGTTGTAACGCATGCGATAGATACCCGCTGCGATCACTGGCAGCTTCGCCAAGATGTTCAGCGCATCTCCCAGCGTTGCGAGCCAGAAGTCGTCCCGTTTCATTCCCTTGTCATACCACTTGCGGAAAACGCTCTCACGCTCCATCACAAGGACGCCAGTAGCCAACATGCACATCGGGTGCGTGTCGTCCGCCATCGTTCTGAGCGTGTTCCACACGTACTCCGGAACCTGCGAGCGACGGTCCAACTCCTGCTGAAGGGCCTTCTTCGCCTCGGCATCCGGTGTCTCACCGGTCAGCAGAAGGTAGAATATCTCCTCGGGCCACAGGTGCTTGAGTTCCAGCAGCGGCTTGCCGCGGATGATCAGGCCCTTGTCCGGCTCCACGACGGACGTGTCGCAGATCATCCCCTTGACGCCGCGCATACCGCCATACGCTTGCTGCACGGTCACCTGTGAGATAACCGTGTCACCTTTCTCTTTGAGGACCTTCCTGGTCTCGTCACGGTAAGCCACAATCTTTTCTTGGAGAACCTCTTGAAGAATCGCCATAGTCAATACCCTCTACTAGAAACGAGGCAACTTGAAATATACGCGAACGCCTGAATCCCTCCCATCGTGCGGAGGTCTCGTCGCCGCCAAGCTTGCTGCGCTCTGTCATGGTCCATTGTGATGGGTGCCACTGGCAACGTGCCCGTCAAGGACACGCAGCACCGACCCGGCTCCATCGATCAACGAATAACAGATCACTAGACGCCTGGATCTCGACTGGCGAAATGATATCACTTCACCCCAATATCCGCAACTCGGCCAACAGCTATGCGGCAGGCCGTTTTTCACAGCCTGAGCCCGAGATGGCTACCTGGCGAGCACGATGACGCGAGGCCGCTGGTTAACGTCGGCAAACGGGCATTTGACCGCCCTACCCGCCGCCGGTAGCGTGGACGATATGAACGTCGTCGCACACGGCATCGACCTGATCGAGTGCGAACGAATCGACGCCGTCCTGCGAAAGCATCCGGACCGATTCCTCGCCAGGATCCTCACGCCCGACGAGCGAACCTATTGCGAGAGAATGAAGAACCCGCTGCCGCACATCGCGGGCCGTTTCGCCGCCAAGGAAGCCGTGCTCAAGGCCATCGGCACCGGCTGGCGCGGGCAGATCGCCTGGACCGACATCGAGGTGCTGAACGACCCCGCCGGCCAACCCCACGTCTCGCTCTCCGGCCAGACCGAGAAGGTAGCACGGGGCCTCGGCATCACGCGAATACTCCTTTCGATTACACACACAAAGAAGAACGCCGCCGCCAGTGCCATCGGTGTTTCCGATTGACCTGGCGACGGCGTCTGAATGACTTCGGCGTCTGGGTGCCACTGGCGGCTTGTCCGCCAGTGAACACGGGCAGGTAAACTGCCCGTGGCACACATCACTTCTCCTGTGTCAAAGCGCTAGCGAGTTCGCCGTCGCTTGCGGGCCAGCAAGATCAGACCCGGGACCAGCATCGCCAGTGTCGAAGGCTCAGGAACAGCCACGAAGGCGACCGACAGCCCCAGCTCGAACACGTAACCCGGATCGACCGGCATCACGCTCCCGAAGCCGTTGTGGACGTGCGTCGCCGCCCCGGGATTCGCCAGGTTGCTCCACGTCCATGAGGACGATGCGCCGGTGCTCGAAACGTCGAACCGGTATTCGCCGAGATCGCCATCGAGGTAGGCGAAGCCCGGAACCTGGATATCGTTCACGCCATAACCGGAGTAGTTGTACGGATTCGCCAAAGGCGACTCGTAGAAGTGCCCCTGCCAGTCCCGCATGAAGGACGTCAAGTACGTGTCATTGCCGACGAGAAGCGGCGAAGCAAGCGTACCGCCGTCGAACCCCAGACCGGTGATGGACACTTCGATATCGCCGCCCGTCGGATCGAACAACGAGGTCGGACCGGGCGAGTAGATGTCCGCCATGCTCGCCGGCACGTCGATGTACCAGTGCAAGACGCGGAAGGAAGCATCACCATCACTGGTGACCTTCAGAATGATCGGATCCGCCCCGGCGCCGATCGTGCCGATCTGCGTGAAGTCTTCCGGGTCGCCGTCCTGGAACGTGGCCTTCAAGTCTTCCAGATCGCCCCCCACGCCGATCGTCACCGTGTCCTGCGCGATGATGTTGCCTCCCTGGCGGACCGTGATCTCGAACGACCCCGTCGGCTCCCCAACTTGAGCGTTCGCCACGCTGGCAGCACTCACCGTGGCAAGACAACCGACAACAACAAACGTCATGATATTGCGAAGCATGTGTTCTCTCCCCCGTACGTGCCCCTGCGGAGCGCGCCGTTTCCTCTAGGGGCGTCCACCTCAGACGCCGATTCCTCGGCCCTCACTCCTGCAAGGGAGGGGCCAAGTCGCGGCTAAGTCCACCTCTTTTGGGTGCGACCAATAAAACCCCCCACACAAGTGCTTCGACCCATACGCCGATCCCCCACATTGCGTTATGCCGGATGGCCCGTTTGTGAGGCGATGTCGATTGGGGTGGCGGCCCAACACCAAGCGTGGTCTCGACGCAACGTATCTCCACCGTGCGGTGGCTGAACGCCACGGCTCCACGGCCCGCAGCGCCGCGGACGAATGCCGTGTGTCTCCGGCTTTCAAGCTCACCCCGATAGAGTCCGCGTGCCGGGAATGGCCTCGGGCTCCCGACATTCAAGTGGAACTCACAAGGTCTGGCGGGGTCGACATGCCCCGCCGCTGGACACGACCCGTCCCATAAGGGTATAATCGTCTTCGACACGCAAGAAGAAGCAGAAAGTGGAGAGTGGACATCACATTTCCATCTTGAGGAGGTTAAGCAGGGGAAGTGCGCTGACGAGCCATCCGCAGTGAGATGGGAGGGTTTTGCGCACACCGCTTCTTTGTACGAGCTATGTCCCCTCTGTACGGCGAGTCGCCGGCACGCGCCTGTGCAGAGAACAACGGGAGTCAGGAAGATGACGGGCAGAAGCGTATTGGCCGTGATTGGGCTCGTATGCACGCTCGCTCAACCAATGTATGCGGACTGGGACGAAGGCGATTCCCACAAGATGCACTTTCCCCAGTTGCCGGACCTGGGTTTCACCGGGATCGGCGTCAATCTTGCTCCCCCGTACGCCCTTGCGGATGACTTCCTCTGCGCACAGACCGGACTGATCACCGACATCCACATCTGGGCGGCCTGGGAATTCGATTTCCCTCCCTTCGGCGACTCGCCGAATGCGATCACCTTCACACTGCGCATCCATGAGGATGTGCCGGCGGGCACCGGCGGGATACCCTACAGCAGACCCGGCAACATGCTCTGGACGAAGACCTATGCCCCGGAAGACCCGATGTTCACCTCGCGCATCTGGGCCGACCAGATCTTCACGGGCTGGCTCGATTTGCCAGACACCTACATGTTCCCAATTAACACCGAGTACTGGCAGTACAACTTCCACGTCGACACTGCCGACGCCTTCACGCAGCAGGAAGGGACGATCTACTGGCTGCGCGTCTTCGCAGTGTCTTCCGATCCCTCTGCGGTCTTCGGCTGGTGCACGTCGGCCGATCATTGGCAGGACTCAGCGACCTGGCGGAACACCGGCCAATGGAACGAACTGCTCTATCCCACCGGCCACGCTTCCGTCGGCGAGCCGATCGACTTGGCCTTCGTCATCGATGGCGAGCAGGCCGAACCCGAACTCGAACCCAAGTGGACACAGTTGCCGCACGGCGCGGACCAGGGTTTTGGCGTTGTCTCCGACATCGACTGGCCGGACGGTGTGCCGCAGGGCAATCCGCCGCCGCAGCCCAATCGCGTCGCCGCCGACGATTTCCTTTCCGACGGCCGCCCGATCGAGGCCCTTCGATGGTGGGGCAGTTATCCGGATGCCAATTACCAGCCGCCTACGCCCGTCGAGCCGTATGTGATCGACGGTTGGTTGATCGGCTTCTACAGCGGCGCACCGGATCAGACCTGTCCACCGGATGCACTCTTGGCCGATCCGCCGCCGATCGCGCTGGGCTTCTACTTCGCACCGGCCGACGAGATCGTCGCAACCGACATGGCCTGCCAGGACTGCTTCGGCCACACGATCTTCCAGTACGAAGTCAGCTTGCATGACTGCTGCGTGGTTTGTGCGGAAACCGATCCCCGCACGGGCCTGCAACCGGCTGCCCAAGACGCCTTCGAGGAAACCAACGGCTTGCGCTATTGGATGAGCATTCGGGCTGTGGTCGGGGCAGAGTGGTCGCCATCCGGACTCCCGCCCTGTCAGCTCAGCCTCACCGGCCATGCAGCTTCCTCGACTACCACTGACGGCCACTTCTGGGGTTGGCACTCGAGTCCGGCGGATGCTAGTGTGTTCGGTCCGCTCCAGGGCGCCTGCTTCGGACGAATTGAGAATCTCGAACCGCTGCCGATCAACTGCTGGGACGACGGCGATTGGGCGAAAACGCAATGGCAGTGCGTTCCGCCCGCACCACCGCAAGTGGATCTGGCGTTCGAGTTGCTCGCGCCGATCTGTGAAGCGATGGGTGATGTGAACGCCGATGGGCAGCATGATGTTAACGACATTGACTGCTTCATCGATGCCATACTCGGCGAGCCGGCCCCGGGTTGCTGGGGCGGCTGCGGCGATATGGATGGCGACGGCACGGCCAACGGGCGCGACATCGGGCTCTTTATCGACGCGATCCTCTGACACGACCGCCACCAACGGCCGACGACGATGCGGGATACTCATCCACTGTGGCGCCGGCGTCTGGCCGGTGAACCCACCGCCGGTGCGCCGGCGCCACAGGTAGTGTTATTATCCCCGGCAGCCGACGTTGGATACCAATCAACTCCGATGACCGACAGGGGCGTCAGCCGCCAGCAACGAAGCAGGCCCAACGTCGGCGTGCAAACCTCAGATTTCATGGATTTGCATCAGAATACTTGGATTCGACCACTTTTCCCTTGATTCGCCCAACCGTTCGGCCCACACTATTGATTCGGAAGCAGGTCCGCGGAGCGAGACCTCGTGATCATCTCTTGACGTGTCTGGCGCAGGCGGTATCGGGCAAGGACCTGGCGCCATCGTGTGATACAGCGTTACCCAGGGAAGGGCCAGGTGTGCGCCTGCGCTACGGGAAGGAAGCACCTTCCATGCTTAGTCGCGGTCGACCGAGCCCGAAGCAAACCCGCGGGGCCATCCGGCCTCCGCTGACTCCCTGTACACCCAACAGAGCACACATCGCAATAGCATCCACGCGCGAAGCGTCGGTCGTCGCGAGCCGACGCCACAGGACACCGTCACGCCGCGCAGGGCTTGTCATATGGCGGACAAAAACAGGTCCACGGCAGACACAGGTAGAACGAACATAAGGAGAGCAGACATGAGAATCAGAATCATTCCCTTTCTAACGGGCGCGGCATGCGCGCTGGCCGTACTCGGCTGGGCGACGCCTGTCGCTGCCGATCCCTACTTTGTGCTCGACTCGGAGGAGCAATGGAACGACGCCATGAGCGCCGGCCAGGTCGAACCCATGCTCGAGTTCGACTGGTTCGACTACATGAACCAATGGCTCGTCTACACCGAAGAAGGCGATCCTTATCCGCCGAATCAATTCCTGCCGGCCTACGCGCCGACCGGCGAACTCTACGTCTATGGCGGCGGCGGAAGCGGCGGAGCAGACCCCGAGGATGCCGGCCTAGTCATGTACTGGGGGCCGGAGCCGATAGATCCTGGCTCGTACTCAAGCGCCTGGGAGTATCACTACGGCCTGGACCCCGACCTGACGAACTGCACGATCTCGGTCACGGTCACCGCACCGCCTACTATCAACGTCGTCTCCTTCGGCATCCAGGACATCAACGGGAACATCCGCGGCTGGTATTGGAACGTCGGGGGAGCCGGCGACCCCATCCAGCACCTCGTGCCGACCAACATCGTGATCAATACATCGTTGACCGGCATTGCCGCGACGACGCCCCAGGCAGACTCATACATGAACAACCCTGCCTTCGACCTCACCCAGAGCCTGGACTTCATCTTCGATGAGAACTCCGTCTGGGTGGGGACCACCGGCATCCCGACGCCGGGCACCGGGATGATCGGCTCCTGGAACTACTGGCACAACATCATCGTTTTGCCGTTCCAGAACATCATCAAGTGGGCCCAGCCGCCGGCGTTCAACGAGGAATCGCCCTTCCCCGACTGCTACTGGGGTTGGGACGAACTCTCCCACTACGAGTACGGCCCGATCGTCGCGGATGACTTCCTCTGCAAGGACGACCGCCCGATCACGGATATTCACTGGTGGGGCTCGTACTGGAACTGGGACTATGAAGGCCCGCCGCCGGACGCGCCGCCGTGGTTCCACATCGGCATTTGGACGGACGTGCCCGATAGCGGAGAACCGGGCGACTTCAGTCATCCCGGCACGATGATCCACGAATGGTGGGTCCAGCGCGACCAGCTCCTCGAGCGCCGAGTCGGCTGCGACTTCCACCCGGTCATGGGCTATGGGCTGCCGGAGACTTGTTTCCGCTACGACTTTGTCATCCCCGAGTCGGAATGGTTCTGGCAGGGTCCCGACGACACCATCTATTGGATCAGCATCGCCGCGGACTACGCGGGCGCGACGACGACCTTCCCTTGGGGTTGGAAGACGCGAGAGCACTTCTACAACGACGATGCCGTGCGAATCTTCGATCCCGTCACGCCAAGCCCGGTCCCGCCGCAGGATGCGTACGTGGACGGAGAACCGATCTGGTGGCCCACGGAAGAGGATTCCTGGGACATGGCGTTCGTGCTCACGACGGACCGTGATCCTCCCGAAGTCTACAAGTGGGATCAGCCGCCGGAGCCCTACGATCCACCCAACGTCTACAACGGTTGGGACGAGTACTCCGAGTGGATCGACCCGACCTGGCCGGGCTATCCCGGCGTGATTGCTGCGGACGACTGGCAATGCATGACGGACGACCCGATCACGAAGGTCCGCTGGTGGGGTTCCTTCATCGGCTGGCGAGAGACCTACCCGCCGCCGATCGTGCCGGCGCACTTCCACATCGACTTCTGGACGGACGTGCCGGCCGGCGTGAACGAGGACTTCAGCCATCCGGGCACCGTCGTTTGGGACATCATCGGGATAAACCCCTACTCCACGACGTGGGTCGGCTGGGACCGCAACCCGGCGACTGGCGAGTACGAGTCCTGCTTCGAGTTCGTGGTCGATCTGGACCCGGCTGAGTGGTTCTACCAGGAACCCGGGACGAACAGCATCTACTGGATCAGCATCGCGGCCTGCTATGGCGGCGTCACACCTGTACCGGAATACCCGTTCGGCTGGAAGACCCGGCCCAACATGTTCAACGACGATGCCGTGCGGATTTTCGATCCCAGCGCCCCGTGGTGGGGCTCCATGTGGGTGAACGGCGAACCCATCTTCTATCCCACTGAAGACGACTCTTGGGACCTGGCGTTCGAGCTGATCGCCGAGGGGCAAGGCGGCACGATCACCAAGTGGGAGCAGATGCCAGACCTGACCACGGAGGGCATCGACGTAAACGCAACCAACGCCGAGCCAGTGGGGCCAACCTTCATCTTGGCGGACGATTTCGAGTGCACCACTACCGGTCCCGTCACGGACATCCACATCTGGGGCTCGTGGTATCACGACGAAACGCCTTATAATGAACTCCCACCCTCCTCGGTGGTGTTTACCTTGAGCATCCATGAAGACATCCCGGCGGGCACGGGCGGACTCCCCTACAGCAGACCTGGCAATGTGCTCTGGATGAGGACGTTCTACCCCGGCGAATTCGGTGTCTTTGACTACGCGCAGGGCATCCTGGAGGGCTGGCTCAACCCGCCGGATCAGTACGAGTTTCCCGCGGACACTGTTTGCTGGCAGTACGACTTCCTCATCGATGCGGCAGAAGCGTTCTACCAGGAAGGCACGCCCGAGAATCCGGTTATCTATTGGCTGGACGTCCAGGTACCCTTCCAGATGGGGGGAGATGTCTACTTCGGCTGGAAGACTTCCGTCGACCACTGGAACGACGACGCGGTCTGGGGTGACGGCGTTGAGCCGTACACCGGTCCTTGGTACGAGTTGCGCTACCCGCCGCAGCATCCATACGCCGGGCAATCCATCGATCTGGCTTTCCGGATCACCGGCGAAGGCAGCGGCGGCCAGTACGTCAAATGGTCCCAGCAGCCGGAACTCTACACGCCCGATGACGGCTACTACGGATGGAACGAACAGTCCGTCTACGGCAGCAACCAGATCGCCGCCGACGACTGGCTCTGCCAGACCGACTTCCCCGTCACGGACGTCCATTGGTGGGGCTCGTTTATCGGCTGGGGCTACACAGAACCCCCGCAACTGCCCGACCGATTCCACATCGGCATTTGGACCGATCAGATGTGTGCCGGAGCCCCGTCGGACTTCAGTTGCCCCGATGAGTTGATCTGGGAGAACTGGTGCGACACGTACACGTGGGAGTTCGTCGGTTGGGATTGGGATCCGCGCTTCCCCGATCAGCCGCCCGAAGCCTGCTTCAAGTTCGAGCAGGACCTCAACTTGGACGACTGGTTCCTTCAGGAAGACGGCGACAACATCTACTGGCTCAGCATCGCCGCCCAGTACGATACGGCCATTACGGATTACCTCTGGGGCTGGAAGACACGACCGAACGTCTTCGCCGACGACGCGGTCCGTATCTTCGTCCCGACGATGCCCGATCTCCTGTTGAATCCCCAGTACATCTTCGGTGAACCGATCTGGTGGCCGACCGAGACCGAATCGTGGGATCTGGCGTTCCAACTCACCACCATCGAGTGCACCACGATACCGGGTGATCTCAACGGCGATTGGAAGATCAACGGTGACGACATCCAGTGCTTCGTGGACTGCCTGATCAACGGCTTCGCGGCACAGTCGGCCGTATGCGATTGTGCCTGCGCGGACATGGACGGCGACGGCTACCTGACGACCGCGGGCGACGTTCCGGCGTTTGTCGCAGCGCTACTTTGATCGCGGAGTCTGCCCGCGGAGGAAGTGACTGAAAGCGACCGAAAACTGAAAGGAGAGTAATCCGGAAGTCACTGACATAGAATCGCCGCCGAGGCAAAGCGAGTCGTCCTCGGCGGAATACCGCGGCGCCGTCGTCCCCTGCAACCGAGTGGACGGCGGTGCCGCTTTCTACGAGGGAGTACGCGTTGGCGCGGTATTTGCGCATCTCGCACATGGTGCTGCGGAGCCCGGCCATCGCGCCGTCAGTCGACCATTACTTCTTCGACTTCTTCGTTTTCTTCTTGGGGATATCCTTGGCAACCGTTCGGACGGTTCGGTACTCCTCGCGCGGGAGTCCGACCTTCGCCTCCTTCGCGAGGCGTCTGGCGGTGCTGTACTTCTTCGCGTTGATGGCGTGCCGGACGAACACCGCGTATGTGTCGCCTTTCTTGTGGAACTGGATGCACTTCGCCGCGAGGGTGGACGCTTCATCCTTCTTGCCCGTGCATAGCAGCGCCTCGTAGTAGCAGCCCGCCGATCGGCAGAGCAACAGCCGCGTCGCGTCCGGATCCAGCTTGTCGGTAGACTGCTCACCGGAGAGGCGCGCCGTCACCAACGCGAACCTCCGATCGAGACTCGCCGGACCGTCGCCTGCGCCTGTCAACAACTGCGCATACTCTCCGTCCTCCAGCAACGACTCTTCCACGAATTGGAACATCTCGCGCTGCATCCGCTTGCCCTTGGCCCCCATCTCGCCGAGCTTGCGGTAGAGTTCGGCGGTGCGATACCACTCACCGAGTTGGTCGTTGATCTCGTGGAATTCGAGCCCGTCGCCGTAGTCCGCGTCGCCGGCCAGGAATTTCTTTTCTAGCACTTCGCGACGCTGCTCCAGCTTCTTCCCCGCGTACTTGTAGAACGTGCTGATGTCATAGATGAATTCCACCATCGCCTGCGTCAGGTTGTTCTCATACTCCGGGTGAGAGTCCGGCCGATGCTCCAGGCACCAGAGTGCCTCGTTGACCGCCTTCTTGAACCTCTTCTCATCCACGTACTTCTTGGCCAGCGCCCAGTGCTCCTCGAAGTCCGCCTTCCAGTTCTCGTCACCCACGATGACGAAGTGCTTCTCCTCCTGGGCCGCGCAAAGCCCCGCCGAAACGCTCACGACTATCGCCGTGATGAACATCGAGATGATTGCCGGTCTCAGCCACATGACGAATCCTCCTCTGCCTACGAAGACCGTGCCGACCTGAACAGCCATGACGGGATCACAACCCGCAGACATCTCTATTCTACCACACGGCCTTCGCCCATCCTACGTTCTCCCTACGACGTCAGCCCGTGCCGAATGGCCGCCACTCGGCCGCCCACAGGCCACCGCCCCCCCCGAACGCGTCCGGCCCCGTACTGCCACCATTGTCCGCCAAGCGTAAGGCTGGCATGTCACTCTGGCAGCCAAACGCCGGCGCCCGACATCCACCATCGACCGGCATCACTGTAACCCATGACCTACTCGAATGTTACGTTTCTGCAAGATTCCCCCCTCCCCCTGGCACCGCCCTTGCTCTCCCTCCCCCCCCAACAGCCCCGCGCGCACAGCGGTAGTCTCGCCGCGAGGCCGTCCGACACCAGACCGAAACCTGACAGCACTAGGAGATACAATATGTCGAAGATTATCGGGATCGACCTCGGAACCACGAACTCCGTCGTCGCCGTCATGGAAGGCGGCGATGCCAAGGTCCTCACGAACGCCATGGGCGCCCGCACCACGCCCTCCGTCGTCGGATTTACCGAAAAGGGCGAGCGGCTCGTCGGCCAGATCGCCCGCCACCAGCAGGTCACCAACCCCGAAAACACCGTCTTCAGCATCAAGCGGTTCATGGGCCGACGCCACGACGAGGTCAGCGCCGAGGAGAAGCTCGTGCCCTACAAGATCGTCGGCGGACCCGAAGAACTGGTCAGGGTCAACGTCCGCGGCAAGCACTACACCCCGCCCGAAGTATCCGCCATGATTCTCCAGGATCTCAAGAAGACCGCGGAGGACTATCTCGGCGAGAAGGTGGACGCGGCCGTCATCACCGTCCCCGCCTACTTCAACGACGCCCAACGCAAGGCTACCCAAGAAGCCGGCGTCATCGCAGGCTTCGACGTCAAGCGCGTCCTGCCCGAGCCCACCGCCGCCGCGCTCGCATACGGTTCCGACAAGAAGAAGAGCGGCAAGATCGCCGTCTTCGACCTGGGCGGCGGAACCTTCGACATCTCCGTCCTCGACGTCGGCGACGGCGTCTTCGAAACCCTCTCGATCAACGGCGACACCCACCTCGGCGGAGACGACTACGACGAGGTGCTCATCGACTTCGTCGCGGAAGAGTTCCGCAAGCAGTACGGCGTCGATCTTCGCACCGACGCCATGAGCCACCAGCGACTCAAAGAGGCCTGCGAGAAGGCCAAGTGCGAACTCTCCACCAGCATGGAGACCACGATCAACCTGCCGTTCATCACGGCCGACGCGTCCGGGCCAAAGCACCTCAACCAAACGCTCACCCGTGCGAAGTTCGAGCAGCTCACCGAAGACCTCACCGAGCGCTGCCGCAACCCGGTCCTCAAGGCGATGGAAGACGCCAAGGTAACGCCCGGCGACATTGCCGAGGTCCTCCTCGTCGGCGGCTCCACTCGAATGCCCGCCGTCCAGAATCTCTGCAAGGCGATCTTCGGCAAGGACCCCAACAAGAGCATCAACCCGGACGAGGCCGTCGGCGTCGGCGCGGCCATCCAGGCAGGCATCATCGGCGGCGACGTCAAGGACATCCTCGTCCTTGATGTCACCCCGTTGTCACTCGGCGTCGAGACCCTCGGCGGCGTCAAGACCACCATGATCCCCCGAAACACCACCATCCCGACCAGCAAGAAGGAGACCTACTCCACCGCCTCCGACAACCAGCCCGAGGTCACCATCCACGTCCTCCAGGGCGAACGCCAGATGGCCAAGGACAACCGCACCCTGGGCAACTTCAACCTCACCGGCCTCCCCCCGGCCCCCCGCGGCGTCCCGCAGATCGAGGTCACCTTCGACATCGACGCCAACGGTATCCTCAGCGTCTCCGCCAAAGACCTCGGCACCGGCAAGGAGCAGAACATCCGCATCGAAGGCTCAAGCGGCCTCTCCGAAGCGGAAGTCGAGAAGATGCGCAAGGACGCCGAGAAGTTCGCGGACGAGGACAAGAAGCACCGCGAACTGATCGACGCCAAGAACCAGGCCGACCAGATCGCCTACCAGACCGAGAAGACGCTCAAGGAGCACGGAGAGAAAGTCCCCGCCGAAGAGCGATCGAAAGTCGAATCGGCGGTCAGCAATCTCAAGGAAGTGATGAAAGGCGACGACACCGGCTCGATCAAGAAGGCCATCGAGAACGTCATGACCGCCAGCCAGGCAATCGGCAAGATCATCTACGAAGAGGCGGCAAAACAACAAGGCGCGGCCGGCGGCGTCCCACCCGGCGGTCCCGGCGGCGCACCCCCGCCCCCCGGCAACCACGGCGGCGGCGAAAAAAAGAAAGACGAAGACGTCATCGACGCCGAGTTTGAAGTGAA